>JBMTWK010000347.1:0-4459 GCA_049452395.1 Prochlorothrix sp.
GAGTTAGAGGGGGTTTTAGAAGTGTCAGACTCTTGCTAATGACTTCTGTGTACACGGTAGCTTGTGTAAGGGGGGCTAGGGGGGATCCACTCAAGTTTTGCGATTGCAACGAGACTGATGTGTACACTGTAACTACTGTGTACACATCAGTTACAAAAGGGGGAAACTCCGAGCCAATCCGATCCTTCTCCTTACATTCTCAACGCAAAATTGACCAAAGTTAGTATTGGCGAAAATGCTTTGTTTATGATTATTCCTGCTCAACAATTCAGCCAATTTTTGAAGCACTTTCAGCGATTGAGAATGCTTTTGACGGGGTTAGTCCTGATCGGGGGATTACTCTTAGGAAGTCCAGCACAGGCAGGCCCCTTTTCAGCACTACGCGGTTTGATTACCCTCAAACATTTAGCTGAGCAATCCGTACCCTATCCGTTAGCGCTTAGCCATCATCGTCCCATTTTTCTGGAATTTTATGCGGATTGGTGTACCACCTGTCAGGGGATGGCTCCTAGCGTAGAAACGTTACACCAAAAGTATGGAGATGCTGTGGATTTTGTTTTACTCGATATTGACGATCCGCAATGGGAAAATCCCATCGATCGCTTTAGGGTCACGGGTGTCCCCCAAATTACTCTTCTAGGGGAAGATCAGCAAATTCTAGATAGCTGGATAGGTTCGGTTCCCCACTCCATTTTAGATCAGGCTCTCGCACAGATGAGTGATTCCCTTTAAGGACTTTTAAGGAACGGAATCAAAACACGCTGTTGTTTTTTGCTGCTGTTGAAACGCTTCCGCCTTAAGTTGTTAGCCTCAAGCCCGAAGATTAAAAATATTATCAATTTTTTATGAGCAATCCTCTTCAGAAAATCAAAGTTTTCCATCTTTTAGGATCGATTAAACTAGCGGTTCCCCTCCTCACCACGATCGTTTCCGTCTTAATTTGGGCCACCTTTAACGAAACCAGCCTAGGGTCAGAACTGATTCAGCAAACGGTCTACAAAAGTCTGTGGTTTGGTGCCCTCATGTTTCTCTTGAGTCTGAACCTAGGGACTTCTGCTCTGCTGCGCTATCCCTGGCGCGGAGCCCGGAAGATCGGTTTTGCCCTGACCCATTGTGGTCTGGTGGTGCTGATTGCGGGGGCGGCTGCGGTGATTCATGGCAGTGCGGAAGGGATGATTACCCTGCGGGTCGGGGAGACTCCTCAGGATGTTTTGCGGGTTCAGGGCGATCGGGTGGAAGTGGCGACGGATCTCGATCACGTTGACAAGGCGGATATTCTGCTCCACCCCGATGGCCGGGTCACCCCAGAGCAAGTGGGCGATCTACGGCTGCTGGGCTACAGCCCCAACATCAAGACAACAATGACGTTTATGCCTGGGAGTACGGTGCCCAACCCCGCAGTACGGCTACAGTTTCACAGCGATCGGATGGGACAAACCCTAGAACAATGGTTAGCGATCGCCCCCAATGCCTACCGCCACCAGTCCCTCGGCCCAGCGGAACTGGAAATCCTTCAGGCTGCGAATGAAGCAGAACTCACCCACCTGCTGACCGTTCCCGAAGCCCCAGAAGCCCTTTCCCCCCTAGGGGGTTTGCAGGTCACCACTGCCCAAGGGGAAACCCTGCTCCCCGTTACGGATTTACTGAACACCCCTGAGCAAGTGGGGGACTTAAGCCTAGAGGTGACCCAGGTCTGGCAAGATTTTCGCCTCGATGCCAATGGCCAACCCCTTGAAGGATCCGATCAGCCCCGCAACCCGGCTCTCCAGGTCAAATTGGTGCAAGGGGAAACCCAGGAAACCTGGTTTGTCTTTGCCAATCCAGACTTTCCCCCCATTCCCGCTGAGCAGCAGGGGGAACCCTTAGCCCTTCAAGCCCTGAGCTATCAATTTACGGCACCGCCGGCGGAAGATTTATTGCGAGTGATTGTCTCTCCCTCCGGTGAAGTGTTTTATAGCAGCCGATCGTCCCAAACCTGGGAAACGGGAGCTTGGCCGCTGGGTTCCGCCATTACTCCAGGCTGGGCCGATTTTGAAATTACCCTCCTGGATCTCATCCCCAATGCCCAACCCCAGCGAGAGATGATACCCGTCCCCGCAACCGGAGCAGAGGATCGTCCGGCTCTCCAGGTAGCGATCGGTGATGGATCCCCACAATGGCTAGCCTGGGGGGAACCCAGAGAACTCACCACCGGAGATCAGTCCTACTTTGCCGCCTTTACGCCTCGCCGGTTACACCTCCCCTTTACGATCGCCCTGGATCACTTTCAAGTCGATCGTAATGAGGGGACTGATTCCATTGCCATGTGGACGAGCAGCGTTACCCTAACCAACCCCGAGACAGCAGAACAAGTCCAGCGCAAGGTTTGGATGAATCACCCCACTTGGTTCCAGGGCTGGAAATTGGCCCAAGCTTCCTGGAATCCGGGCGACCTCCAGCTTTCAACTCTGCAAGTGAAACGAGAACCCTGGTGGATGACCGCCTTGACCAGTCTGGGCTCCGGTCTTGTGGTGGGGGGCATTGGCATCATGTTCTATGGCTCTGCCCTGCTCAAACGCCTTTCCGCTCTATCTGCCCCTCCCATACCTCAAAGCGAAAGAAGTTTATCCCCGACCGTCTCCCCAGCCCCGGACTCGAAAACCGTCCTCTCCTGAGGGGCAAGATGAACGCGGCTTTGCCTTCACGCTGTCCTTCCTCAAAACGAAACTGTTTACCGGATACCTAGAGGCTCCGTGTTTCTGTTCCCACCTTTCTCCCCCCGTTGCTCACCCGATCATTTCATTACTGCTGCCATGAAACGTCTCACCTTCCTACTCGGTCTAGTTCTTGGAGCATTACTGCTACTCCTACCCGTGAGTCAATTTCAGTCCTCCCCCCTCGCGCCCTTGCAAACCCTCGCAGTTCAGCTAGAGGGACGCAAAAAGCCCCTGGATACCGTGGCTCAGGAGACCGTTGCTAAAATTCATGGCTCTAGCCAATATCAGCAAGCCGACGGGACAACCTTAAATTACTGGCAGACCTATCTGGCCCTCTGGTTTAACGATCGGGACTGGAACCAAGAGCCCTTTATCCTCTTCACCCATCGCCCCCTCAAGGAACAACTGGGTTTTAGCCCAGAGCAAAAGTACTTTAGTTTCCAAGACCTGATGGGTTCCCCTGCCTTAGGGGCAGTGGTGCGATCGGCCCATGCCCAACAGGCCGAGGGGGAGGAACTGAGCCGCGAACAACGGGAAGCCCTGACCCTAGAAGATCGCCTCGAGTTAATGTTGCAAACCGTCGGCACCGATCAACTGCCCTTGGTGCCCCATCCACAGGATCCCTTGGGTAAATGGCTGCCTTTAGACCAGACCCAAACCTACTACAACAGTGACCAAGAAGCGGAATTACGTCAGGATCGCTTGCAATTAGAGATTGCCTACAACCACCTGAACTCAGATCTCAATCTGGATTTGCCACCATTTGACCCGGACACCTCAGCAGAGTCCCTTGCCCCCCAAGCCACCCCCTGGGCGGCCCTGCGGGAAGCCGGAGCTAAACTCCATCAAAGCTTGGTGAACCTCAGCCCCCAGGTTTATCCCCCCCTTGCCGACCTCCAGCGGGAAGTTCACTTCAACGGGTTTCATCCCTTTGCGAAAGCCTGGCACCTCTATGGTCTCAGTTTTATCGTCATGCTCTTGGCCCTGTGGATTAAACCCCAAGACCTTTATGGGGTCGCTCTGGGGCTCTTTAGCGTTGGTCTGGGGGTGCAAACCTATGGTTTTATCCTGAGGATGCAAATTGCGGGCCGTCCCCCCGTGACTAACATGTACGAATCCGTGGTGTGGGTTGGTTTCGGCATTGCCGCCCTCGCCTTTCTCTTTGAATGGACCACCCGAGCCCGCTACTATCTGCTGGCGGCAGCCCCCCTCTCCATTCTCTGTTTACTCCTAGCGGATAATTTGCCCGCCGTACTCGATCCCAGCATTGCCCCCTTGGTGCCCGTCCTGCGGGACAATTTCTGGCTGAGTATTCATGTCCCCACCATTACCCTCAGTTATGCCAGCTTTGCCTTGGCCCTAGGGTTGGGGCACGTAGCCCTGGGGCATACCCTGTGGTCGCCTCAATCTCGGCAGCGGATTCAAACCCTGTCTCAGCTTAATTATCGGGTGTTACAGGTGGGGGTTCTCCTGCTTACTGCTGGCATTATTTTAGGGGGCATCTGGGCCCATGTTTCCTGGGGACGCTTCTGGGGCTGGGATCCCAAGGAGACCTGGGCCTTAATTGCCTTGCTCTGTTATTTAATTCCCCTGCATGGTCGTCTGGTGGGCTGGATTGGCCCCTTTGGGCTAAATGTGGCTAGTATTGTGGCCTTCAATGGGGTGTTGATGGCCTGGTATGGGGTGAATTTTGTCCTGGGAACCGGTCTACATAGCTATGGCTTTAGTACCGGCAGTTCGGAGTGGATTATTGCGGGCATTGT
>JBMTWK010000348.1:0-4455 GCA_049452395.1 Prochlorothrix sp.
CGACAATTGAGGCGGGGGCCGGGGTGCGGGGGCCGACAGCCCAGGGAATGCAGTTTTGCTGCCGGGATAGTTTGCGGGGGCAGATCAGGCTGCGCTTGGGGGAGCGAGGGGCCGATCGACGATCGCCCAGGTTAGACGCATGGAGCGATCGGGCAGGTGTAGAAGTAGGTGGCCTAGCCTGGAGCGGAACTTGGCACCACGGCTAGCAGCAAACCGTCTAAATGGCTACCGTTAGCCAACTGTTAGGCTACTCGGACTTCTTGATCCCCAAGGGGATTAAATGGAAAATTGAGGGGTTTTAGGCTAGAATAGCGCCGATCGAGGATATCTCCCTAAGATTCTAGGCTCCAAGGAAGGAACCTAAAAAACTTGCAAAAACCTGAAAAAATATGATCTCGATCGCAACAACTTGGGCCAAAGTAGAGTATCATTCCTGCGTATTCGGTCCCGGTGTGAAGACCGAAGTTCAGGTTCAGCGAGTCCCAACGTCTTTCAGTATCAGCGTCGTGACCTGTTGTAGCACCTGTTGAGTTCCCTGTACGTTTGCACAGAGTTCCACCTGGGAATCTGTCACCGTTCCGGCCCGTGTTAGGCTGTCTTTCTGGTTTAGTGCTGCTGGTTACTGCGATCGCAGAGTATTTTCCACCTGTCTTGTCTGCTACTACTGCTGCTGGTCTTGCTCGCCGTCTGTCAGTCCCCGTTTGTCTGTCCTCTAATCTGGCGAGCTTGAACTGGGTGCGCTTAAAGCCCCCGCCCTCTTGAATGACCCGCTCCAAGATTAACCTCACCGAGCTGGTGTAACGTAATGTATCTTTGTCCCTTGGAATGTTACATTACGTTTCAATTCTGAGAATCGACTGCCTTGATCTTGATGCTTTACTTCCGATCGTCTGGGGTGCTGATCCAGGTTTAACCTTTATTTCAGCCTTTCTTTCTCCAGGTCACAGCAGTCCTGTTTTTAACCCCTTTAGATTGCGAGCCTAGACAACCTCAGGTCTGGAACCGCTGAGGCAGACTTTTTAGGCTTTAATAAACCGGCTGTTCAGGAGTCCCGTTACCATGAACCCTCCCTATGAGCGATTAGTACAATTTCTTAAAGACGAACTACGGCTCTCTCCCTCCTCGATCGAAATGGCCCTGCGCCACAGTGAACAGGACTTAGGGCCACTTCCCATGGTGCTCTGGCGCTATGGGCTAGTAACCTTGGAGCAGCTAGAGCGCATTTATGACTGGCTAGAGACTGCACCGAGCCTGTCCCGCAGTGGCTACGAGTCCCAATCCAACGCCTAGGGCCAAGGTAAGCCGCAGGTCGGGGGGTCTCCCCCATGCGGGTGTCCGTGGGAGTCAGGTTGGTTAGAAGGGGGAATTGTTGTCGTGCTCCGAGGGCGGTAAGCTAACAGAGACGGCAAAATACTGCCTTTCACCCTTGCCAAGGATTAAGAATTACATGAATTTACTGGGATTTAAGCTAAATCTGCCCAAATGGCCCGATCGTCGGGCTTTGGGTTTGCGCTGGGGCCAAGCCTTCCTCTTGGCCGTGGGGCTGTGGCTGATGAGTTGGACCGTAACGCCCCCAGCATCGGCCATGACCCAACTGAAACTCACCGACTTAACCTACGAAGCGTGCCCGCCGGAACTAGCCAAGGGTGCCGTCACCAGCAACGGGAGCACCCGCCCTGCCCAATGCTTTTTGATTTTTGGCAGCGTGGTCAACCCCACCAGTAAAGTCGTTTACGATGCCGATATCTATGGCCGCATCTACGACGCAACGGGTAATACTGTGATGCAGAACCGGGGCCGCTTGGGCAGCATTGACGAGGTACCACCGGGCACCAGCCCCTTTGAGTTGCGGGTCTCCATTCCCCAGGGCCAACCGGCTCCGCTGCAACTGAAGCAGTTTAAGGCTTCTGGCTTTTCCAGCCCAGTGAAGAACTTCATTATTAAGCAAAGCCATTTTTAAGGAAATCCTGGAAAGCCCCAGAAAATTCCCCCGTGGTTGCTCCGGTTGAAGTCCGCAGCGAATGGGACCCTCTCACTTTGGCAGATTAACCGATTGGGTCGGGGCAATCCCCCTGTGGTTGCCCCGGTTTTACGCGAAGCGGGGAGCCACGGGGGCGCGACCCCTACCAGGATTCTTCCAAAGTGGGATATACCCCAGCGAATCAACACGGGGGCACAGTCCCTTTAAGGCACAATCAACACGGGGCAGGGCGACAGGTTAATAACGCGATTGGTAACGCTATCTGCTGCTCCTTCCTCCGTGAGGCCCGTGCCGCGACAGCCCATAATAATGACATCCGCCGGAATCTCATCTGCCACATCGCAAATGACAAAGGCCGGTTTACCCGATCGCTCCAGGGTTTCCGCCTTTAGCCCCTGATCTTCAAACAGCTTTTGAGCGGTTTTCAACAGCTCTGAAATTGCGTCGTGGGAAGCCATCGCAGGACTGTGGGCCGTCTCCGCCTCTTCCATCACCGACAGCAGAATAATGCGATCGCTTTGATGTTCCTGGGCCAATTTAATTGCCACATCTGCGGCTTCACGGGATTCGCGACTTTGATCCAGTGGAAAAAGGATGGTCTTAAACATAACCCCCCCTGTTGTGCCTCCAAGTGTTCTGCCCTCTGGCGCTTCCAGCGGGTATTAGTGATCTCCCTCCCCTCGGTGTTCTACCGAGATGCAGTTATAACGGAGGGTTCAGGGGATAGTGTAGCGGGGTTCGGTCCCCAATGTGCCCTTTCAGCGGGAAATCGTGATGTGTTTTGATATTTGGGCAAGGGATGCAACCCAATCTATAAGACAATAGGAACCGAGCCTTTGCCCTGAGCGGCCTCTTCCCCTAGGGGGATAGCTCACCAAAGGTTCACTGTTTCGTGTTTATCGGGTTGGCAGGATGAGGTAGCCGCCTTAGCCCCCAGGCGATCGGCCTTGTGGCCTTTGCTGCTGGAGGTTCAGTCGTGTCCCGTCCCAGTACCCCACCAAGACTGTGCCGCCCCTCAGGTGTCTTCCTCTCGGTCTGCTCCTAGACTTTGGAGCCGAAAGGTTAACCGAGGTTGTGGCGTGCGTCTTGGGATAAATCCAATGATAGACCCAGTTTAGGAGACTCTTGTTGTGGCTAAGAAAAGCGTAGCGAATCTTTCTGCCTCAGATGTTGCGGGTAAGCGTGTGTTGGTCCGGGCTGATTTCAATGTGCCCCTGGATGATGCTGGCAAAATCACCGATGACACCCGGATTCGGGCGGCCCTCCCCACGATTCAAGACTTGGTGGGCAAGGGCGCTAAGGTGATTCTCACCAGCCACTTCGGTCGTCCCAAGGGTAAGGTGGTGGAATCTATGCGCCTCACTCCGGTGGCGGAGCGCCTGGGTGAATTATTAGGCAAGCCCGTCGTCAAGACCAGCGACTGCATTGGCGAAGAAGTAAAGCGCCAAGTGGATGCCATGAACAATGGGCAGGTGATCCTGCTGGAGAATGTGCGCTTCCATAGCGAAGAGGAAAAGAACGATCCTGAGTTTGCCAAAGCCTTGGCCGCTAATGCCGATATCTATGTCAACGATGCCTTTGGAACGGCTCACCGTGCCCACGCTTCTACGGAAGGCGTGACCCAATATCTGTCGCCGTCCGTGGCCGGTTACCTCATTGAAAAGGAACTGCAATATTTGCAGGCTGCGATCGAAAATCCCCAGCGTCCCCTCGCGGCGATCGTCGGCGGTTCCAAAGTCTCCAGCAAAATCGGCGTGATCGAAACCCTGCTGGATAAGGTGGACAAGCTGTTCATCGGCGGCGGCATGATCTTCACCTTCTACAAGGCCCAGGGTAAGGCCGTGGGTAGCTCCCTGGTGGAGGAAGATAAGCTGGAACTGGCCAAGGAACTGCAAACCAAGGCCAAGGAAAAGGGCGTGGATCTGCTGCTGCCCACCGATGTTGTGGTGGCGGATAAGTTTGCGGCGGATGCCAACACCCAAACGGTTTCCGTGGATGCCATTCCCGATGGCTGGATGGGTCTGGATATTGGCCCTGATTCCATCAAGACCTTCCAAGAGGCGCTCAAGTCCTGTAAGAGCGTGATCTGGAACGGTCCCATGGGGGTGTTTGAGTTTGAGAAGTTTGCAGCCGGAACCAATGGGGTTGCTCAAACCCTAGCAGGGCTAACTCCCCAGGGGGTTACCACGATTATCGGTGGCGGTGACTCTGTGGCTGCGGTGGAACAAGCCGGTTTGGCTGCTCAGATGAGCCACATTTCCACGGGTGGCGGTGCTAGCCTGGAACTGCTGGAAGGTAAGGTTCTGCCCGGTATCGCAGCCCTAGACGAAGCCTAGGTTCAGGCCAGTCGCATAGGTCCAAGTTCTAGCCCAAAGTTGCTAGAATCCGGTCTATTAAGTGCTCAAAGCTAGCTATATCAGCGAAACCATTGGGGTGGGCATTGCTCACCCTTTTGAGTCTTTATCCGTTCCTTC
>JBMTWK010000349.1:0-4443 GCA_049452395.1 Prochlorothrix sp.
GGGATGCACCCCTACTCAGCTCGACAGTATTCACAATTTAAGGTCTGATCATTAGTAACCATTCAGGGGGTCACGGAAGAATGCGGGTTTCAGGCTCTGAAAATCCTGGATTGGTATGGTTTGAGCTGCTTCGGACTCCGATCGAAGGGCTGAAACCCTACTAACTTCGTAGACCCCTGAATAGTTACAAAAAAAGACACCATTGGGAGCATCCCACTTTAGAAGAATCTTGGTAGGGGTCGTGCCCCTGTGCCGACCCTCTTCAGCCCAAAACCAGGGCAACCACGGGGGGATTGCCCCTACCAGGTCGGTTAAATCGCTAAAGTGGGATGCTCCCAACCAAAGCAACTAACTCTTTTGGAAAAGCATGAAGAATTCACAGCAGCTACCCGATGAATTCTTGGCACTTTGCCGCTCTATAACAGCAAAGAGGCCCAAGGCAGTTATCGATCATATTCTGCAACACGGATTTGTTACAACTGAGGAGTTGAAGGAAACCTACGGTTATAACCATCCTCCAAGAGCGGCGAGGGATGTGAGAGAAAATGGTATTCCCTTAGAAACTTTCCGGGTTACAGGAAGTGATGGCAGAAAAATAGCGGCGTACCGATTTGGGGATGTAAGCAAGGCAAGATTTACACGTCTTGCAGGTAGAACAGGCTTCTCCAAGCAGATTAAAGGGGCACTCATTAGCAGATATGGATGCAAGTGTTTTATTTATCTTGAAGCGGTAAATGAACGTAATTTGCAAATTGATCATCGTGTTCCTTTTGAAGTTGATGGTGAGCCAGATCTAGAGCCAGAAAATTTTATGTTACTTTGTGGCTCTGCTAACCGAGCTAAGTCTTGGTCCTGTGAACATTGTGTAAACTGGAATACTATCAAAGATAAATCGATTTGTCTTTCCTGTTATTGGGCTTACCCAGAAAATTATGGGCATATTGCAATGCAGCAAGTCAGAAGAGTGGATTTGCTTTGGGAAGGTGAGGAAATTGAGATTTATGAAAGCCTTAAGCAAGGGGCTATCAGTACCGAAAAGGAATTGCCTGAATTTGTCAAAGAGATTATTAAGCGCGAGATCGAACAATGGACAAACTAATTCAATTGGCTAAGGGCTTATGAAAGCTGAGGTTCACCATGGCTTGCCTGTGGGTCGCCCCAGCGCCCTCAACTTTGTTTTGTTGTGTTCTTAGAGTAGTACATGAGTATTATTTCTGAGAGGTTGGGGCGGAGATCGATCGTCCTGAATTGCCCTCGATCGTCCTAACCTTCAAGCCGTTACAGTCCGTTACAATAAATAAGCTGCTTGTCCAGCCCTTGCAAACCCCCTAGAAACCGCAAACCCTGACCTATGGCAACCCCTGCTTCTGGATCCCCTAGCCCCACGGCAACCCCTGCCCCCGCTGCTGCCACCCCTTCCACTCCCCCCGCCGAGGCCGAAAAAATCCTGTGTCCCCACTGTCGCCGCACCGCCACCAATGGCGTGAAGTGCAAGGGGCTGTGTGTGGCTGACAGTGATTATTAGGTGGAGCGGGCTGGGGAATCCAGTAGGCTTGTCCTGGCAAAACTTGCGCTAAGACTTCCAGGGGAGGGAGAAGTAGGGTATTTTTTGATTGACCCATTCTGAAACGTTGCTCAAGCTAGCCTGTGTCTGTACTTTGCCCCAAGGATCGCAAAACCTCTCTCAATTCCAGTCATCTGCTGGGGGGGGATCTCCAAACCCAGTGTTGCCCGGACTGCCAGGGCCTCTGGATTACGGCTGAAGATTATGAAGTGTGGCAGGAGCGACAAACGCTGAGTGAGCCGAATCCGGCTCGGCTGAGTGAGCCGGTGGCAGTGGATTTTCAGCCCTCGCCCTATGATGCTAAAGCGGCGCTGTGTCCGGCCTGTAACCATTACCTAGCGCGGGCTAAGGTGAATTGGTCGCGGCCTTTTTTTGTGGAGCGCTGTCCCAACTGTGGGGGCATTTGGTGCGATCGGGGTGAGTGGAATATCTTGGAGCGGCTGGGGCTGCATCGCACGATTCCGGTGCTGTTTACCCAGGAGTGGCAAGCCCAGGTGCGTCGCCATGAAACTGCGGAACAGGAGAAGCAGGCGACGATCGATAAACTGGGTCCGGAGGTGGCGGAGCAGATTTTTGCCTTGGCGAAGGTCTTGGAGGATCATCCCAATGGTGATTTTGGGGTGGCCTATCTGATGCGTCGGTTTGAGCAGTAATTTGGGCGAGAAAGAGGGCGCAAAAACCCCGCCCCCACGGGGGTTAGGGAGATCGTAGGGGTCAGGTTTCCTGACCCGGCCTGTGTCCTTTGTGTTTGCCGTTGGGTTTATTTGTTTGAGAGCTATGGTTACTACTTCTGGCCCTTTGTTGACGCTACAAGATTTATCCATCACCTATCCCCGATCGGCGCAGCCTGCGGTTCGGGGGGTGAATCTGAGTCTTCAGGCGGGGGACTGTGTGGGGTTGGTGGGGGAGTCGGGCTGTGGCAAAAGTACGATCGGGCGGGGGATTTTGCGGCTGTTGCCAGCGGGGAGTGAACTGGGGGGGGAGATGTATTTTGAGGGAACGCCGGTTTTGGGGCTGCGGGACGGGGCGTTGCGGCGGTTTCGGGGGGAGGCGGTGGGGCTGGTGTTCCAGGATCCAATGACGCGGTTGGATCCGTTGATGACGATCGGGGAGCATTGTGCGGAGACGCTGCGGGCACATCGCCCGGATTTAACCAAGGCCCAGGTGCGCGATCGGGTGGGGGAGGCGTTGGATGTGGTTAAGATTAGCCGCGATCGATCCCAGCAGTATCCCCATGAGTTTAGTGGCGGGATGCGGCAGCGGGTGGCGATGGCGTTGGTGCTGTTGCTGAATCCGAAGCTGATTGTGGCCGATGAACCGACGACAAGCTTGGATGTGACGGTTGCGGCCCAAATTTTGGAGGAATTGACGCGATTGTGCCGGGAGCGATCGATGGGGTTGATTTTAATCTCCCACGATTTGGCTTTGGTGGGGCAATATTGCGATCGCATTGCGGTGATGTACAACGGCGAAAAGGTGGAGGAGGGCGAGACCCAACAGGTGCTGTATCAGCCCCAACATTCCTATACCCAAACCCTGCTGCGGGCTGCGCTTCAGCTCCATGGGGATCAGGCTGCGGGGGTGGGGTCGGCGGGGGATGATGGGGGGCGATCGGCGTTTCCCAGTTGCGATCTGCCCACGCTGTCGGAACCGATCGACCTGACGGTGGTGCCGGAAGGGAACTCCTTGCTGCGGTTGCGCCATGTTTACCAACACTACAGCTTGGGCAGTGGCTTGGTGGGGCGGCTGCTGGGGCAGCAGGATCGGCTGATTAAGGCGGTGGATGATTTGAATTTGGCGGTGGAGGCGGGGGAAACCTTGGGTTTGGTGGGGGAATCGGGCTGTGGTAAAAGTACGCTCTGCCGCACGATTTTACAGTTGATTCGGCCCACGGCGGGACAGATTGAGTTTGAGGGGCGGGATTTGGTGACGTTGACGGCGGGGGAGTTGCAGCGGCAGCGGCGATCGATGCAGATGGTATTTCAGGATCCCCGTGCCTGTTTGAATCCGTTGATGTCCTTGGGCCAGAGTATTGCCGATCCGTTGCTGATCCATGGTTTGGCGAAGAATCGGAAGGCAGCAAAGCTTAAGGTGCTGGAAATGCTGGAACGGGTGGGCTTAACTCCGGCGGAGGAGTTCTATCACCGCCGCCCGCACCAAATCTCTGGGGGTCAGCAGCAGCGGGTGGCGATCGCCCGTGCTCTGATTACCCAGCCGCGACTGTTGCTGTGTGATGAGCCGGTCAGTATGTTGGATGCAACGGTGCAGGCGCAGGTGCTGGACTTGATGCAGGAGCTAAAGCAGGAGTTTAAGCTGACCTATATTTTTGTCACCCATGATTTGTGGGTGGCGCGATCGTTCTGCGATCGGGTGGCGGTGATGTCTGGGGGCAAAATTGTCGAAATTGGCCCAACGGACCAGATTTTCTACTATCCCCAGCACCCCTACACCCGATCGCTGCTCCAGGCGGCTCCGGTCTTGAAGACTGCTTAAACAAGACTGGGGGTTTCGAGGTAGTCTTGGTAAGCCTCTAGGGTGACTGGATCAAAGCAAACAAAGGTAATTTGCTCTACGGATGACGTTTGGAGGGCGCGACTGACCGATCGCACGGCAACATCCACGGCCCAAGCCAAAGGACAGCCTAAGGCTCCGGTGGAAATGGCCGGAAAGGTCAAGGTTTTGGCTCCATTTTGCTCTGCCAGGTCGATACAGCGCTCATAGCAGCTTTGTAGCACTTCTTCTTCCTGTTGCTGTCCGCCGTTCCAGCGGGGACCGACGGTGTGGATCACCCACTGGGCCGGTAAGCGATAGGCATTGGTCAGGACGGCTTGACCGGGATCGCAGTGGCCAATCTGGCGACATTCGGCCTTGAGTCCCAA
>JBMTWK010000350.1:0-4433 GCA_049452395.1 Prochlorothrix sp.
CTCATATATCTATACTATTCTTATCCCTTCGCGCGGTAGCGCGATCGAATTTTTTTCAAAATCCACTCGTAGGGGCAAGTTTATCCCAAAAAACTCCATCACCCTCCAAAATCCCCAAAAACCCGCCCTCTTTTATTCTGCTCTCCGCTAGAATCCCCCAGAGACCCGCCCTCTTTTATTCAATTCCCAACCCCAAAACCAGGGCGGGTTTGGTTAAATTGCCATCTGGTATCCTAAATTGTCTCAAAAACCCGCCCTCTTTTATTCTGCTCTCCGCTAGAATCCCCAAAAAACCCGCCCTCTTATCGAATTTAAGGCTCTTCTGGAAAAAGAGCTGGCAAATCTCGATAGCCACTGACAACCCTCAGCACATCAATGCTTTCACCCACAGGTATATAGAGGATTAAATACTGTTGTAGGGGCAAGCTGCGCAAATTGGGCAGGATTTCACTACGTAGTCGTCCGATTTTAGGAAACCTTGCGATTATTGACAGCTTTTCTTCAATGGAAGCTAGAAACTGTTCAGATCGTTCTAGTCCTGAGTTTTGGGCAATGCGATCGGCAATTTCCTCAAGATCTGCGATCGCGGGCTGGGTTAAATTTAGCACTGGAGCCATCGCTACGCATCACCGTAACGCTCTTGTAATCCCGCGCGAATCTGGCTCAGGGCGATCGAAGCTTCCACCACCTCACCTCGCTGTGAAGCTTCCCACCCTACCAAGGCTTCCTGTTGCAACTCCTGCAAGCGTCCACCATAAATATCTTCCTGTTGCCGTAAAAGCTCTAAAGCAGCCAAAATCAGCTCTAAAAGATTGGCATACTTGCCACTTGCGAGCTGACGCTGTACAAATGCTTCAATTTGAGGCGGAAACGCTAATTGCATAAAACAAGATTCACCTTAACGTACTGTACTCCGATCGCCCATCCTGCACTTAGGATAAATCATCGCAGGCTAAGGTTCACAACCTGCTCCAACCTCAAAACAGCTCCGCCCTGGCTTGACTTAAACCCAGCAGCCTAGGCCGATCGGAGTTGCCCAAAGCAAAGAGTTGCCTAGAGAGTTGCTACGCCGATAAAGAGGCAATCGACGAGGAGCGTTCCGATCAACGTGCCGCTGACAATCCAGGCTCCCAACTGAGCCGATCGGCCCGAAACCCAAGCCAAAATTAGCAACACCAGCGCACACGCCAAAGCCACACCAATGCCCCACGGCGTTTCCACCCGCGCCACCGCTTCCTCAAAAATCAGGGACACCTGGGCCGGAGGGGCCGCCATAATCCGCCGCCAGTGGGGAATCACATCAATGAGATAGCAATAGGCATCCGTAATCGCCGTCCCCAGGAGCGAACCAAGGTAAAAACAGTGGCCGATCGGGGCCAGCGTCGCAGCTTGGGCCGTGGGGGGGAGCAGGTCCGGCTCAGGGGGGGAAAGCCGTTGGGGGCGGTTGAGAGCAGAAACTTGGTACAGACCCCAGAGGGCAAAGGGCAGACCGATCGACTCGATCGGCAAATGCAACAACGGCTCCCAACGGAACCAGCCCCAATAGAGCGACCCCGCCAGCCAACTCCAGCTAAAGCCCAGCAGCAGTTCTCCCCAAAAGCCAAAAATGGGATGCTGCCGCAACCGAGACCCCAACCAGAACCAGAACCCCGTCAGCAGCAAGCTCAGCCAAGGCAACGCCCGAACCAAGGGAGCTTCAAAGAAGACCGGCACCGAAACACAGAAAATACTGATGGCGATCGCCATCCAGGGCGATCGGGGCTGAAGTAACTCACGGGCTAACCTCAGTCGCCAGCAGGGCAGGACCGAATCCTTAGAGGCAGATGAGAATAGATAGAAGTTCAAGGTTGAATTTTTAATACTTGTTACTTTTGTTTACAATACCATGGAGCTAGGGGAGGGACGATCGCCCGCTACGATTTTGAGGCGACCGCTACACAGGCGTGGGAGTCAGCACTCTGGCCCTTCTTGTGAAAATTTAAAACGGATCAGGAGAAAACATACCTAGAATGGTTACACTCAATGAGTAGAAATACAGGTCTTAGTCATACTGAGGATGCTTAGATGACGGGGCAGCAGAACGTTTCAACCTCACCACCCATGACTCAGCGCTACTCTTCCCAAGCCACCCAGGCCACCTCTCACCGCAGCAGTCCCAGTTCTAATCCTCCCGGCACCAGCCCCCAAGGGGACAACTCCCAAAGCTCCAGCTCCCAAGGCTACAGTATGCTCTCCGAGCGAGAGCTAGAGATTGTTGAGTTAGTTGCCGTGGGCCTAACCAATGAGAAAATTGCCGATCAACTGGAGATTAGTAAGCGAACCGTTGATAACCACATCAGCAATATCCTCAACAAAACCTCAACCCACAACCGGGTGGAACTGGTGCGCTGGGCCTTGCAGTGGGGCAAAGTTTGCCTAGATCAAATTAACTGCTGCGTCTTGCCACAACCCCAGGGGGGGAATCCTGCCCTGCAAGATGCTGCGCTGCCCAGTGAGTCGCCCTAGGGGGGGATGCACAGGCTGCCGGAGTTCGCCGCGCGATCCAATGCCCTAGAAGTGCCGTCCTAGATTCCATGCAGAAGCTAAGAAGCAAAACCGTAGCAAAACCGTGAAATACGAACTTGAGTTTTTGAACATGCCCCTAGCGGTATACCGGGAAGTTGCAGCCCACTTGCGCCAGGTGGAAGGGGTCGCGGTGGGGTTGCTGCCCCAAACCGCCTCAACCTTTGAGTACACCCAAAGCCAAGTGGGGGGCTTGTGGCTGGAGGAAATATCCCCCTCCCCCGGACGGGGAAAACGCCTTGGAGCAATTCTAGCCTACTATGGCGATCGCTACCCCTTGCGGCAGTCCGATGTCTTGGAACGCCTACAGAAAGACCCCTCCACGCCCTAGCAGCGGCGATCGGGCAGCGCTCTTTTCTTTAGATTTGGGCACTGCCCCGGCTGGGATGCCTCGCTGACCCCCTGGGGGGTATCCCCCGTTGCCCCATCACCCTCTTGTTCACCGTCTCTCAACCCCAATCCTCCAAAACCATGGCCCAGATCCAAGCCCCGAAAGGCACCAAAGACATTTTGCCCGATCGCGTCAACTGCTGGCAGTGGCTAGAGTCCACGGCACGGGACTTGTTTCACCGTGCGGCTTTCCGGGAAATTCGCACCCCCATTTTTGAGCAAACCCAACTGTTTGAGCGGGGCATTGGGGAGGCCACGGATGTGGTGGGCAAGGAAATGTACACCTTTTTGGACAAGGGCGATCGCTCCATGACCCTGCGCCCCGAAGGCACCGCAGGCGTAGTCCGGGCCTTCCTCGAAAATGGTCTTCAGGCCCAGGGCATCCAGCGGCTCTGGTATACCGGCCCCATGTTTCGCTACGAGAATCCCCAAAAGGGCCGACAGCGGCAGTTTCACCAAATTGGGGTGGAAGCGCTGGGAACTCAGGATCCCCGATCGGATGCGGAGGTGATTGCCCTGGCCTGGGATTTGCTTCAGGCGTTGGGTCTTAAGGATTTGCGCATGGATTTAAACTCTGTGGGGGATGGGGCCGATCGCCAGCGCTACCGTGAAGCTCTCGTCACCTACCTCACGCCCTACAAAGCCGACCTCGATCCAGACTCCCAGGACCGCCTCGATCGCAACCCCCTGCGGATTCTAGACAGCAAAAACGCCAAAACCCAGGACATTCTCCAAAATGCCCCCAGCATTCTCGATCACCTAGGGCCAAACTCCCGGCAGTTCTTCGATCGTGTCCAGCAATCCCTCACCGATCTAGGCATCACCTACCGCCTCAACCCCTGCCTTGTGCGCGGCCTCGACTACTACACCCACACCGCCTTCGAGATCCAATCCGATGATCTGGGTGCCCAAGCCACGGTCTGCGGCGGCGGTCGCTACGATGGTCTGGTGGCGGAACTGGGGGGAGCCGTAACGCCTGCGGTGGGCTGGGCCTTGGGGATGGAGCGGCTGGTGTTGTTGTTACAGCAGTTGCAGACCCTACCCCAGGCAAATCTTGATTTTTACCTTGTCTCCCGTGGCGAAACGGCAGAACCCCAAGCCTTGCAGTTGGCCCAAAAGCTACGGCACCAGGGCTTTGCGGTGGAGCTAGATGTGAGTGGCAGTGCTTTTGGCAAGCAGTTTAAGCGGGCCGATCGTAGCGGGGCGATCGCCTGTCTGGTCCTGGGCGATGGGGAAGCAGAAGCCGGAACCGTCAATCTGAAATGGCTCAAATCTGGGGTTCAGGAAACCCTCAGCCAAAGCGATCTCCTCGCCGATGGCCCCAGCCTCCGCCAGCGCCTCAACACCGCTACACAGCAAGCAACCGCCTGATTCCGGTAGGGGCAAACCCCCCGTGGTTGCCCTGGTTTTGCCTCCAAGAGAGTCGGCACAGGGGCACGACCCCTACCCAGATTTTTCTCAAGTGGGATGCACCCAAGCAC
>JBMTWK010000351.1:0-4428 GCA_049452395.1 Prochlorothrix sp.
GCGGCGAAGATAGTTGGGGGGTAGCTCCCTGCAAAAATAGCACGATGCCAGGGTAATATTTGAAGTAGAGCGGTCCTTAGTCGTCATGATTGAGGGCCGCTTTGCTATTGGCACGATCGTGTCGGGTCTTGGTGTACTGCTGGGGTTTGAGACGGGGACTCGCCGAGGAGGAGCGGTGGGAAACAGGGGCGATCGCCAGTGATAAGATCTAGCAAGCTCTAGCCTATTGCGTCTAGGTCACGGTTATCTCACTGTCTCCAATCCGGTTGACTGACAGAAATTCTGCCTTGGGCACGAAAACTGCGCTCCTATAGGGGATAGCTTTACTCCTCATTCCTTGCCCCCGCCCTATGGATCTATCTGCGTCTCGCTTCTCGGCTTTGTCTAGCCGTATGGATCGGGTTCAAACACCGATTATTCCTGTTGTTGCTGACTTGATTCGTCAAAATCCCGGTACTCTCTCCCTGGGTCAGGGAATTGTTCACTATGGTCCACCCCCAGATATTGACAGGGCGATCGCTGAGGGTATGGCGCACCCCCAGAGCCATCGTTATCAGGCTGTGACGGGGATTCCGCCGTTGGTGGAGGCTATTCGTGACAAGTTAGCCCAGGATAATGGCATCACTGTGGACGATCGCAGCGCGATCGTGGTCACGGCAGGGAGCAATATGGCTTTTATGAACGCTATCTTGGCGATTACAGAGCCAGGAGACGAAGTAATCCTGCAAACCCCCTATTATTTCAACCATGAGATGGCCATTACCATGGCGGGTTGTCAGGCTGTTCTGGTTTCTACGGACGATCTCTATCAGTTACAGTTAGCGGCGATCGAGGCTGCAATTACCCCAAAAACCCGTGCTGTGGTGACGATTTCCCCCAATAACCCTACGGGGGTGGTCTATCCAGGGGCTGATCTGCGGGCTGTCAATCAGCTCTGCTGCGATCGGGGCATTTACCATATCAGTGACGAAGCCTACGAGTATTTCACCTACGACGGTCAACCCCACATTTCCCCAGCTAGTTTTCCGGGGACAGCCGCTCACACCATCTCTCTCTTCAGTTTATCCAAATCCTATGGTTTTGCGAGTTGGCGCATTGGCTATATGGTGATTCCGGCTCACCTGCTGGAACCTGTGCGCAAAATCCAAGATACGATTTTAATTTGCCCGCCGGTTGTGTCCCAGTATGCGGCTTTGGGTGCTCTGGGTGTGGGTTCGGCCTACTGTCGCCAGTTTTGGCCCGATCTCGATCGGGTTCGTCGTCAGTGGCTGAGTGCGTTGGAACCCTGGGCCGATCGATGCCAGATTGCTCCGGCCCAAGGCGCTTTCTATCTCTTTCTTCAGTTAGACACTGATCTCTCGGCCCTTGCGGTGACCCAACGCTGGATTGAAGACCATCGAGTGGCGGTGATTCCGGGGAGTGCTTTTGGTTGCCAGGATTCAGGTTCAGGCTGTGCCCTGCGTCTTGCCTATGGGGTTCTACAAGGGGAGGCTGTGGATCAGGCGATCGATCGCGTTTGTTCGGGTTTAAAAGCTCTTTTTGACCGCCCATGAAGCCGTTCCGCTCTAAAAAAGCCTTTGGTGGTGCCTTGGCCACTGCGACTACTGTTTTACTTATGACCAGCTTTGTGGTTGAGACGGAGGCTGAGCGTTTCCGAGAAGCTGAACGGGCTACGGTTTTACAGAAAATTAGTACTTTACGGTCTCAGCTAGAGGGAATTGTCAATTCGCGCCTGTTGGTGGTGGAGGGATTGGTGGCCTATGTTTCTACCCATCCCGATACGACCCAGGCGGAGTTTGCGGCGATGGCAAAGATTATTCTCGATCGCAATCCGGGAATTCGCAGCACTAACCTGGCAAAAGATTCGATTATCAGCCATATCTACCCTCTGCTGGGCAATGAGCGAGCTTTGGGGCTAGATGTGCGGACAGTGCCGGAACAGCGGGCGGCCCTAGAGCGGGCGATTCGAGAGCGGCGATCGATCGTGGCTGGTCCGACGGAATTAGTCCAGGGAGGTGTTGCCCTGATTAATCGCATCCCCATCTATGCACTGTCTCCACCTAGTCCAACTCCTTCTCAGGCGACTTCTACCCCTGAATCTGTCCTTAAAGAACCTCAACAAGACTATTACTGGGGATTTGCTAGCATTCTCATTGATGCAGACCAAATTTATAGGGATAGTGGCCTGATAGCGCTGACAGAGCAGCTAAAAGTGACATTGCGCGGAAAAGATGCTTTGGGGGCGCAGGGAGAGGTTTTCTTTGGCTCTAGTGAGATTTTCCAGGAAGATCCGGTGACATTGATGGTGACGTTGCCCAACGGTTTCTGGCAGATTGCGGCAACGCCCCAGGAGGGCTGGAGTCAACAGTTGCCGTTCCTGACAACGCTATGGCTGGTGGGGGTAGGGGTGGCTGGCGTGAGTGCGAGTTATGTCTTTACCTTGATTAGTGAACCCGATCGCCTCCAAAGGGCAGTGGACCAAGCAACCTGGGAACTGGCTCAGATTCTGCAACAGTTGCAACGGGAAATGTCTGAATGGCAGCAGGCTGAGGAGAAACTGGTTGAAAGTCGGCATCAACTGGCCATGAAAGAAACAGAACTAGCTATTACCCATGATCTCCAGCAAATGCTACTACCCTCTCTGGCTTTTCTAGAGAGTGTGTCTGAGCTAGAGGTGAGTGGCTTTATGGAACCGGCGGAGAATGTGGGGGGAGATTACTATGATGTGATTGTCCTGCGCGATCGCATCTATATTGGCATTGGTGATGTGACGGGCCACGGCCTGGAGAGTGGCGTGGTGATGTTGATGGTGCAGGCGGCACTGAGGGCGTTGTTGGAGTCTGAAACGGCTTCTGCCCAGGACCACATTAATGCTTTAAATCGGATGGTTTGTGCCAATACGAGCCGCATGGGCAGTCCGAAGCAGATGACCTTTGCGCTGTTGGAGTATCGATCGGGGCAACTGCGTTTCTGCGGTCAGCATGAGGAGATTTTGATTCTACGGGGTGAAAATCACCTAGAGGTAGTCGATACCTTTGATTATGGCTTTCCTTTGGGACTAGAACAGGATATTCAATGTTTTATAGCAGAACAAGTCCTAGAACTTCAGCTTGAGGATGTTGTTTTGCTCTATACGGATGGGGTGACGGAGGCGATGAATGCGGCCTGTCAACAGTATGGCCGAGATCGATTGTGTCGGGTGTTCCAAGACTGTTGGGGCAAGTCGGTGCAGGACATTCAGGCGACGATCGTGGCAGATATTCACCGCCATGTGGGTGCCCAACCGCTGGCGGATGACCTAACGCTGGTGGTTTTTCAACGTAAATACTGATGGAGGGTCGGGGAGGCTAGTAAACCCCTGGGTTTTCTAGCGAATCATGATGTTAGCGGTGACGAGGATCAAGGTGCTGACTTGGCTCAGGGACTCAGGCTCAGTCGATCGCCCACTCGCAACACTTTACCGGCCTCCGTTGCGGGAATGTGGGTATTGAGGCTTAAACGGTAGGGATTTTGGAAACGATCGGCCACGGTCCAATCGGGCAGGGTCGATCGGCGTTGTTCGTTAAAATGCTGCTGAAACTTCGGCCAAACCTCCCCCGTTTCCGGATCCCGCGTTGGGACGACGCAGCGCTTGCAGGGATTCACGCCTAGGATTTGTACCGCCCCCAACTGAAAAGGCTTGACCGTGCCCTCTTCCCCAAATAACTGATCTTCCCAAAAAGCCGGAACCCCCGAAATTTCAAGATTAACGCGGAAACGCCCTCGAATTTGCTCGATATTTTGGCCTGGAAACCACTGGGTCACGGTTTCTAGACTGGCTTCGCTAATTAAGGTGGGTCCGGGTGAGACGGGATCGTCGGGATAGCCTTGGTCGGGATTTTCCCGAAGGGAAACGGGATAGCCCAAGCCTTGGCTGAGCCAGTCGGTTAGGGCCGATCGACCCGGTACTAACTCGAAGGTTTCGCTATGATCGAGGCTATCCCAGCCTAGGGTGATGCGATCGGGCTGATTTGGTTCTTGGCTTGGCTCAAAGCACGATCGTAGCCGGTGAATCTTGACTTCTCGCTTGCCGTTAACCCAGGGTTGCGTCTTCCCTTGGGCGACCCGATCGGGATAGTCCCGCTCATCAACAATGGCCCAGCGGCGATCGTAGGCTAACGCGCCCCCAGGGGCGATCGTGGCTTCGGTCACTGTCCAGGGATCGAGGGCTTTGAGGGGATAAATCAAAATGCGGCTGAGATAGGGGGAGGAGGTAGCGGTTGTCATGGGCGATCGAGGGGTGAGAGGTCAAGATAAGAGCCAGATCGGGATTTTAGGGGTGTGGGAGGTCGAGATCGAGGCGTGTCCAGGAATTGAATCAAGAGACGGTTACTGCCTTGAGTTGGGGAGAGTATGGAAGGCCGATTGCAAATCGGCGATCCCAGGGGA
>JBMTWK010000352.1:0-4425 GCA_049452395.1 Prochlorothrix sp.
CATACTGGCAACGCCCATGCTGGCACTGTCCAGATTGGCGATACCCATGCTGGCACTGTCCAGATTGGCGATACCCATGCTGGCAACGCCCATAC
The DNA here is from genome assembly GCA_049452395.1 of Prochlorothrix sp. GTDB lineage: Bacteria > Cyanobacteriota > Cyanobacteriia > Prochlorotrichales > Prochlorotrichaceae > Prochlorothrix. The sequence goes on from JBMTWK010000352.1 coordinate 96, forward strand.
TGGCAACGCCCCTCGTCACAAAGCTCCCGGTTGCAACCGTCCTGATTGCAGCGCTGTTCCCCTTCTCCATCCTGACTGGCCTTGTTTCCCAACTTTATAACCGTAGTTTCCCCTCCTCAACGGCTCCAGGGGTGCGGCCCAGGGAACTCGGACAGTTTTTTAGCCTTATTTCAGTACTCCAGGTTCCTGCAAGGTGATGATACTAGCCTCTGGTTTCTACAATCTGCTGGCTCAAGCAGGTAACGCTGCCCCCGATACTGGTAGCGCTGATACCACAGCTCCCGATGCCGCCGCCAGTACTGATGGTGCGGCAGAGGCGGGAGAAGTTTTGAGTCTCTTTGATCCCAGCGTTCTCACAACCTCCGCGATCGCCGCCGGGATTGCAGCCCTTGCCTACGTGGCAATTTTTGTGGTTCTGCGGTCCTGGCTCCGGAAGATCCATTCCGATGCGGGACTTGTGGCCATCCGGGTCACCCGCATTCCCGCCATCATTCTCGCCGTCGGGCTATGGTTAAAGGCCACGCTGAGCGCGATCGGAGACAACGAGGCCATTCGCCTCATTCAGCACTTAGATACAGCCCTCATCGCGATCGCCATCACCTATGGGCTGTCCCAACTGCTGACCGATGTCCTGCTCTATTACCTCGAAAAATACGCCGCCAAAACCGAGGCCCAGTGGGATGACGTTCTGATCCCCATCCTCAAAACCGTACTGCCCGTCTTCGTCTACGGCATTGGCGGCCTCGTTGCCCTACAATCCGTCGGCATTGACCTCAGCGGCCTTTGGGTGGCGATCGGGGGGATTACCTTCGTTTTGGGCTTCGCCCTCAAGGACATCCTCGCCAACTTCTTCAGCGGCGTGGTTCTCCTCATTGACACCCCCTTCCGCTTTGGCGATGTCATTGTCCTCGAAGACGGCACCCGTGCCGTCATCAAAAAGGTGGGCCTCCGGGTCACCAACCTCTATGTCATTGACCAGCACTCCGAGCTGTACCTGCCCAACGGGGTCTTCCAGAAGCAGGAAATCATCAACCTCACCCGCCCCACCACCGACTACTACTACACCGTCACGGTACCCGTCAAATTTGATGCGGAACCCTCCCAGGTCACCCAAATTATGGAGGCCGTTGCCCTCGCCCACCCCGACACCCTGGGCAACCTCGACCAAAAGCTCAGCCTTCTGGATGACTACTACGGCCTCTCCGCATCCGGGACTCAAGTCCAGAAAAAGCGGGAAATCGGACGGCAGCGGCTCCTCGCAGAGCAAGAAGTCAATTTGCAACTGGCTAAAGTCGAAAGCGCCTTCGACCAACTGCGGGCCGATATTAGTGATTTAGAAGCGGGTGGCCTCGATCGGGATGAAATTGGCAAAATCCAAGCCGAATACATGGAAATTTGCCGCATGATCGGGCTGTCTGTGGTCCAAGAACGGCAGCGCCAAGGGCTATCCCGCCGGGAAGTGCTGGATGAGGTGGAGACCCAGAGTGAGGTTACCCCCCTCATTCCCCTGATTCGGACGTGGTATCGAACCTGGCTCCAGGATCCAGACCTCGCGCGGGAAGACAACAAAGTGCTCAGCAAAGAGTGGGAGCAGAAGATTGAACTGCTCAAGGGCAAAACCACCAAGGTGTATCAGCAGGTCAGCAACCCCGACTCCGACGATACCCGTCTGGATGACGCAGTGGAAGCCCTCTTTAACTGGCTCCAGGAAAGCTTTAAGACCACCCGCAATGAGTGGCAAAAGCCCCGGATTTGGGTCGGCAAAACCAAGCTCGACTCCCAAGCTGCGGGGGCTAACCCCACCTATACGGTCAAGTTTTATGTGGATGACATTACCCTAGAGCACTTCCAGCGGGGCTTCCGTGTGGAAAGTGAAATCAACCGGGAGCTGCTCTGGCAACTGCGCCAAGCCTACTTGGCCCGCTAGGCCCAGCGGGGAAACTCTCTCACTGGAGCAAGGCGTGACCGGCCAGAATGCTCGTCCTTGCAGCGGTCTAGGACCGGTTGCCTGCTCCGCCCCACGTGAGAGTCACCCCCAAATTCCATGCCCTTTGAACTGATCCCTGTCCGAGGCAATTGTCCTGGACTCGTTGCATGTGTGGATGCTGACTCACAATGATCTCGATCTTGTCGATTTTTCCGAATTTCTTCTGGCTAGCGGCTAAGGGCAAAAAAGGCTTAACGGAGCCGCTGTTCCAGGGTCCCCAGGTGGATACCCCGGAAGTGACCCTGGAAAGCGCCGCTGATTGGATTGCCTACTTCCAAAGTTTGGCCCTGATCGCGGTGGAAATCGCCGTTGCCTATGGTGTGGTTTTCTTCGCCCTACGGGCGGTTTTTCGTCGCTTTAACAGTGATTCGGGCTTGGTCACCCTCCGGGAATGCCAAACTCCAGCGGCGATCGTCGCAGGGCTAGTGGTCCTCAAGCTGTCCCTGGCTCCCTTTCAAATCTACGCCGTTGTCATCTGGCTGGAAGCCTTTTTCTCGGCAGTCATTTACTTGGCCGTCACCTATGCCGTAGTGCGGGTGCTGGACAAGGTGGTGTTCTACTACCTCAAACAGTGGGCCGAGAAAACCGAAGCCCAATGGGACGATGTGCTGGTGCCCATCCTGGAAACCATGGTCCCGGTCCTGGTCTATGTCATTGGTAGCTTCCTGGCCCTCCAGTCCCTAGGTCTAAACCTGACGGGCCTGTGGGTCGCCTTTGGGGGGGTCACCTTTGTCATTGGCTACGCCCTCCAGGATATTATTGCCAACTTCTTTGGGGGCTTGGTCCTGCTGATCGATACCCCGTTTCAGTTTGGGGATGTGATTGCCTGGAAAAAGAACGATCGCGCTGTGATCAAAAAGGTTGGGCTGCGTTTGACCCAGCTTTACTTGATTGACCAACACTGTGAGGTCTATGTCCCCAACTCCAAATTTGAGAACCAAAAGATTCTCAACCTCAGTCGGCCCAATCCCAACTATTACTACACCCTGAGCATTCACCTGGCTCCAGAGGCAGAAATTTCCCGGACCTCGGACATCATGGAGATGGTTGCCCTGGCCCACCCGGATACCTTGGGCGATTTGGATCGCAAGCTGGAGTTGATCGATCGCTACTTTGGTCGGGCCATTCCCGGTGAGCGGACTAACCTCAAGCGGGAAACGGGACGGGCACGGCTGATCGCAGAACGGGAAGCCAACCGCTACTTAGCTCATGCGGAAGAGATGTTTGATGGTCTGAGCGATAAAATCGATGAAATGGAAGCAGGCGGTCTCGATCGCCAGGAAATTACCTCGATTTTAGATGAGTTCCAAGCCATTTGTGAGGTCATTGGCCTGGGCGTTGCCCCCGCCGATCGCACCCGCAAACAGCCCTTCTTGCAGGAATCTTCAGAACTCCACCTCAAAGGCTCCCTCATTGGCAGTGTTCGGACTTGGTACCAAGCATGGCTCCAGGATCCGGACCTATTGCCGGAAGATCACGGCATTTTGGAGCGGGCTTGGGAAAACCGCATTAATCTCTTGACCAACAAAACCAACAAACTCTTCCAGCGCCTCAGCAACCCCGACTCCGATGACACTCGTCTCGATGATGCGGTGGCTAATCTCTATCTCTGGATTCAGGAAAGCTTCAAAACCAGTCGCAATGAGTGGCAAAAGCCCAGAATTTGGACCTCTGAGCTAGGCTTGGGCCGGGGTCAGCTTCAGGAGAAGGATTTCTCGATTAAGTTCTATGTGGATGACATTACCCTGGAGCGTTTCCAGCGGGGCTACCGCATTGAAAGTGAAGTCAATCGCGAAATTTCCTGGCACCTCCGCCGCAACTTCTTGGTTCACTAAATCCCGCGATCGTGGGGCTTGAGCCTCTATCACCAGCATCAAGCCCTTGTCGCGCACTCTTCCTAGAATCTTCCCCAACTTTTAGCAAAATCTCTGCGAAACTCTCGCATTTTCTAGGGTGGTCCTTCTCCACCCTTTTTTATTTGGCCTTTGATTTGACCCTCACCCCCAGCCCCTCTCCCAGGGTGGGCGAGGGGGACAATGGATCAACAAGCATGGCCAGCAGTACCCCGCCGGGAAGAGATTACAATGGGAGGGGTAACCTCCAAGTGGCTCGTGCATGATTGCTACCCTTGCACCCCCCAGATCTATAGCCTTGATGCAGACCTTACCCTATGTCCGTTGCAAGCTGCCGTTGCTCCTCACTGCCCTCAGCATGGCCAGCATTCTGCTCACCCGTGGGCAACCTGCCCAAGCCCAAACAACCCTCGCCTACTGCAATACCCCCCTCAACGCCGTCAATATTAACCAAAACCCTACCGCAGCCTCACCCGCAGCCTCCCTCAAA
>JBMTWK010000353.1:0-4421 GCA_049452395.1 Prochlorothrix sp.
CCCGGAACCTACCCCCGACCCCGATCGCCGCTCTGGCTTCTCCCGTTGGATTCTGGGCGGGGTTGGCTTGGTGGTGTTGGGGGGTGGTTTTTGGGCATGGCGGTTGCTGGGAACGCCCCCAGCGGCAAAGATGCAAATGCCCCCTGGGGTTGCTGTAACGGTGGCTCCAGTGGAGTCTGGGACGGTGCAAGAGAGTTCGGAATTTCTAGGCCGGATGGAAGCCCTGACGGGGGTGCTCCTTCAGCCGGAAGTATCGGGCCGGGTGACGCAGGTGTTTGTGGTGGCGGGCGATCGGGTTAATCCTGGTGAGGCGATCGTCCAAGTCAGTCCCGATCGCACCGAAGCCGAACTCAACGCCGCTGCTGCCACGGTTGCCGCTGCCCGTGCGGCCCAGGATGCTGCCCTGGCCTCCCTTCAGGTTTTGCGTGCCCAAAAAGCGGAACAGGAAGCCGATTTAGCCCTAGCCCAAGCGGATTTTGATCGTACAGAATCCCTGGTAAGCCAGGGGGCGCAGTCGCAGCGAGAGTTGGATTTAGCCCGCCGCGATCGGGATGTGGCAAAGGCTAGCTTGAATTCTGCCCTGAAAGAAATTGCCGTGGCCCAGTCCCAACTGGCCCAAGCGGAGGCTAGTTTGCGCCAAGCCAGTGCGAATCAAGCTGCGGTAGCGCAGGATGTGAAGGATCGCACGGTTACAGCCCCCATTACGGGGATTGTTGGCGATCTCAATATCAAACTGGGGGATTATGTTAACCCCAGTACGGTGATTACGACGATCACGGAAAATAGCACATTGCTCCTCAAAATTCCGGTGCCGGTGGAGCAGCGCGATCGGCTGCGGCTGGGTTTGCGGGTGGATGTTCTGGCGATGGGGACGGCGGAGGTGCTGACTACGGGCCGTGTTAGCTTTATTGCACCCCAAACCAATCCCGATACCCAAACGGTTTTGGTTCAGGTCCAGCTCGACAATGCCCAAGGTCGTTTTCAGGATGATCAGCAGGTGGAGGCCCGGATTACTTGGTCGGAAGATGTGGGGGTGTTGGTGCCGACTTCAGCGATCGCCCGTTTGGGGGGCCAGACCTTTGTTTACATTGCAGAAACGGCAAATCCAGCGGAATTACCCCCCGATGCGCCTGCACAGGTGGCCCGGTTGCGGCCTGTGGAGCTGGGGCAAGTTCAGGGGAATAGTTATGAGGTGGTGAGCGGTGTGGCGAAGGGGGAGACGATCGTGGTGACGGGCATCCTCAATTTGCAGGATGGAATGCCGATTTTGCCTCAATCCTTTTAGTTCGGACCCCCTCGCTTAGCCGCCATGTTTGTTAACTTTTTCATCAAACGTCCGGTTTTTGCCACCGTTTGCGCCCTGATTATGATTCTCGTGGGGGCCATTAGTATCCCCACGTTGCCGATCGCCCAATTCCCCGACATTAGCCCCATCCAAATCAGTGTCCAAGCCAACTACCTGGGGGCCGATGCCGAAACCGTGGAGAAAACCGTCACCAATATTCTGGAGCGGGAAATCAACGGTGTGGAGGGCTTGCGCTACCTGACCTCCAGCAGCAGCAACAGCGGCACCAGCGTGATTACGGCAACCTTTGACTCCAGCCGCAACAAGGACATTGCCGCCGTCGATATCCAGAACCGCGTCTCCTTGGCTGAGCCACAACTGCCGGAAGCAGTCCTCCAAACCGGGGTTACTGTCACCAAGGAAAGCAGCAATATCCTCATGGCCATGAGCCTCTACACCACAGAGGACAGCTATGATGATATTTTCTTGAGTAACTACGCCGATTTGTACATTTTTGACGCTTTACGGCGGATTAACGGGGTTGGCAATGTGGTGATCTTTGGGGAGCGGACCTATGCTGTGCGGCTGTGGCTCGATCCCCAAAAGCTCGCCAGTCGCAACCTGACGGCCCAGGACGTGATCGATGCGCTCCAGGAGCAGAATGTTCAGGTGGGGGCGGGGCAACTGGGCCAACCGCCAGCGGATCCGGCGCAGCGCTATCAAATTGACCTGCGGGCGATTAGCCGCCTGCAAAACATTGAGGATTTTGAAGAAATAGTTCTGAAAACCGGGGAAAATAACGAACTGGTTAAGTTTCGGGACGTGGGGCGCGTAGAACTGGGGGCGGAAAACTATGGGACGTTTTTGCGGTTCCGGGGCCAGGAGGCGATCGGCCTAGGGATTTATCAGTTACCGGGCAGTAATGCCTTGGATGTGGCGCGGGCCGTCAAAGCAGAGATGATCAACTTGGCGGAGGAGTTCCCCCCCGGCATTGAGTACGGCATTGGCTTCGACACCACGGACTATGTGGAGCAGTCCTTGACGGAGGTGGTTTGGACCCTGGTTCAGGCGGTGATTTTGGTGGTGTTGGTGATTTTCATCTTTTTGCAGGATTGGCGCACCACCATTATCCCAGCGGTGACGATTCCCGTGGCTTTGATTGGAACCTTTGCCATTATCAAGATTTTTGGCTTTTCCATTAATAGCCTGACCTTGTTTGGCTTGACCTTGGCGACGGGGATGGTGGTGGATGATGCGATCGTGGTGGTAGAAGATATTGCCCGCAAAATTAAGGACTTGGGGATGGCTCCGGCTCAGGCCGCGATCGAGGCCATGCGAGAGCTAACGGGGGCCGTTATTGCCACTTCCCTCGTACTGATGGCGGTTTTTATCCCGGTGGCTTTCTTCCCTGGGACCACGGGGGCACTGTACAAACAGTTTGCCCTGACGATCGCCTTTGCCATTGCCCTCTCTACCTTTAACGCCCTTACCCTCACCCCTGCTCTCTCTGGCTTACTGCTGCGCCTCCATGCCCCGATCGGGGGTGTTTTGGGTGCTGTTTTCGATCGTTTTAACCTCTTTTTGGACTACTCCCGCGAGAATTATCGCCAGATCTTGGAGTTTCTCAACCGGCTTAAGCCCCTGGTTTTAGCTGGATTTGTGGCGCTGTTGGTGGTGACGGGCTGGCTCTACCGATCGGTGCCCTCCGCCTTCCTCCCCGAAGAAGACCAAGGCTATTTTATTACCTTGGTGGGGGCACCGGCTGGGGTTTCCTTGAGCTATACCCGCGAGGTTATGGAACGGGCAGAGGCGGAAATTTTGGCCTTACCGGGCGTGCGGGCGACCTTTGCGGTGGGGGGCTTTGGCTTTTCCGGCAGTACCTCTAACCAAGGCGTAATCTTCACAACTTTGAACCCCTGGACCGATCGCGGCCCTGCTGAGTCAGCCAATGCTTTGATTGGCCAACTCTATGGCAAGTTCTCCCAAATTACTGAGGCCAATGTTTTCCCCGTTAATCCCCCAGCGCTCCAGGGTCTGGGGCAGTTTGGCGGCTTCCAGTACCAACTCCAGGATCGGCGCGGTAACCTGAGCATTAATGATTTAGTCCAAAAGCTGGGGGAAATGCTGGCTATTGCCAACCAAAACCCCAGTTTACAGGCTGTCTTTAGTACCTACTCTGCTTCCACGCCGCAGTTTGTGATCACCGTCGATCGCGATCGGGCCAAGGCGCTCCATGTGGAAATCGATGCTATTTTCGATACGCTCCAGTCCTACATCGGTTCCCGCTATGTCAGTGACTTTACCCTAGGCCAGCGCACCTACCGCGTCTATATCCAGGCAGATGCCCAATTTCGGGCTAATCCCGATGATATTGGCAAGCTCTATGTGCGATCGCAGCAGGACCAGATGGTTCCCCTCGGCAGTTTGGTCAGCCTGCGATCGGAAATTGGTGCCCAAACCATTAACCATTACAACCTCTATCGCGCGATCGAGATCAACGGAGCCGCAGCCCCTGGGGTCAGTTCCGGCGCAGCCCTAGCGGCCATGGAGGGCGTTTCCGCCCAGATTTTGCCCCCTGGTATGGGCTATGAGTGGTCTGGGAGTTCCCTGGAGGAGATTGAGTCGGGCAACCAAGCGCCGATTATTTTTAGCTTGGGACTGGTGTTTGTGTTTCTGGTCCTTGCGGCCCAATACGAGAGCTTTGTCGATCCGGTGGTGATTCTGTTTGCGGTGCCGCTGGCGGTGTTGGGGGCGTTGGTAGCCCAAAGTGCGCGAGGACTGCCCAACGATGTCTACTGCCAGATTGGCTTGGTGATGCTGATCGGTTTGGCCAGTAAAAACTCGATTTTAATCGTGGAATTTGCCAACCAGTTGCAGGAGCAGGGCTTGCCGGTGGTTAAGGCGGCCTTTGATGCGGCGGAGCAGCGAATGCGCCCGATTTTGATGACAGCTATTTCCACCCTCAGCAGTATTTTCCCGCTGGTGGTGGCGACGGGGGCCGGGGCCGGAAGTCGGCAGTCTTTGGGAACGGCGGTGTTTGGGGGAATGTTTGTGGCGACGTTTTTAAGTCTGTTTATTGTGCCCATTCTCTATGTGGTGGTGAAGCAGTTGCATCGGGCTACTGCCCGCCCTTAGG
>JBMTWK010000354.1:0-4420 GCA_049452395.1 Prochlorothrix sp.
GGTTGTACCACTGCATCAGGACGCGGGCGAGGCGTTGGGGATCGTGGCGAACTTGCTTTTTGGCGAAGTCTTCGATCATGACGTGGGACAAAATGATTTGCCGCCCCAGTTTGAGGACTTCCTCCCGATCGAAGGCCACCGTAGCTGAATTTTCCTGGGCATAGGCCAACTGGATATCGTTGGAGGGGGGGCGCTTTTGCACCAGGACCGCATCAAAGAGGAGTTGGGGCCAGGTTTTATCGATCGCCCGAATATGATCCGCCACCGTATAGCCCGTGGTCTCTCCGGGCTGGGTCATCATATTACAGACATAGACCCTCGGCACCCGCGCCTGGGCCACTGCTGCCGCCAACTCCGGCACCAGAAAATTCGGCAAAATGCTGGTGTAGAGGCTACCGGGACCAATGATGATATAGTCCGCATCTTGGATCGCCTGGAGGGCACTGGGCAGGGCCGGGGGATTGTGGGGTTCACAGCCGAGATGGACAATTTGGCCCAAGGCTTCCGGAATATTGGATTCCCCCTCAATGCGCCGCCCATCGGCAAAGTCGGCCCAAATCTTCATATCGCTGAGGGTGGCTGGCAGCACCTTGCCCCGCACCGCTAAAACATGGGAACTGGCGGCGATCGCCCGCTCAAAATCCCCCCCCGTAATCTCCGTCATGGCCGTCAAGAACAGATTGCCAAAACTATGGCCCACCAAACCATCACCGGTTTCAAAGCGGTAGCGAAACAGTTCCGTTAAGAGTTTCTCTTCCTGGGCCAAGGCCGTCAGGCAGTTGCGGATATCGCCCGGTGGCTGGACCCCCATTTCTCGCCGCAGTCGGCCAGAGGAGCCGCCATCATCCGCGACGGTAACGATCGCCGTAATATTGGCGCTGTAGTCCTTCAATCCCCGCAGCAAATTAGAAAGACCCGTCCCGCCGCCGATCGCCACAATCTTTGGCCCCCGGTGCAAGCGGCGATGGGTCAGCAGCAGATCCACCAGCTCCTCCTGGGGTTCCGGCATTAACACCTCGGTAATCGCCCCCAAGGTGCGGCTCTGGCCCCAAAACATAAACAGCACCCCCAGCAGCAGCACCACCGGCCCGCTGATATAGCTGGGGAACAGTTGGGTGATGCGTTCCAGGGACGATCGGGTGAATTGGATAATGTAGTGAACCGGACTGAGATTAGCCCAGATCGCCAGTCCCAACACCGTCATCACCACACCGATGGCACTCATCAAGAGCCAGCGCTTCACAAACAGACCGGGCACCAGCCACTTAAACCACTGCCCCACCCGCTGTTGCCCCTGGGGGCGAACTCGCCGACGGGAACTGCGTCGAAATTTGCGGTTGGATTTACGCTCTGGGAACGGCAGTAAACGGCGAGAGTGATCCATTCGAGAGTGATCCATTGACAATGGGATAATCCTTGGGCAACAGCGAAGCGTTGGGAGCCTCTGAATGCGAGTAGCCCCATAATTCGCTCTTAGCTTAACAGGTGTTAATACCTAGCGCTGGGTCAGTTGCAGGGAAGTTGCGCCAGTGGGGCGGAGGCGAAGGGATGGGCGAGGGTCTATTTCTTGGGCCAGAGGACAGGCTAGCAGTTGACAGGCGACCGGTATTGACTGACATCATAGGCGTATTTCCCGTGGAGCATCATTATGGCGGATTCGATGGTTCGGCTGGAGGGTATTTCCAAAAGCTTTGGCAATAAGAAAGTTCTGGACCAGGTGGATCTGGAGATCGATCGCAACGAAACCCTCGCGATCATCGGGCCTTCTGGAACCGGCAAGTCAACGATTCTGAGGATTGTGGCTGGGTTATTAGCCCCCGACCAGGGGCAAGTGTATATCGACGGCAAACCCCGCAAGGGCTTAATTGAAGACGAGGCCGACCCCTTTCGGATTAGCCTGGTCTTTCAGCAATCTGCCCTGTTTGACTCCCTGACCGTAGAAGAAAACGTGGGATTTTTGCTGTACCAGCACTCCAAACTCCCCCATAGCCGCATTGAGGAACTGGTGCGCCAGAGCCTAGAGCGGGTGGGCCTACCGGATATTGGCCATTTGTATCCCGCCCAACTGTCTGGGGGGATGCGCAAGCGGGTCAGTTTTGCCCGGGCGATTATGGAGGATCCCGACCATCCCGATGACAACCCGGAATTGGTGTTATACGACGAACCGACGGCAGGTCTCGATCCAGTCGCCTCAACGCTGATTGAAGACCTCATGCGGGATTTACGGTCTAAGGTTCAGTCCTGTGCCTCCTATGTGGTGGTCACGCACCAAGACAGCACCATTCGCCGCACCGCCGATCGGGTTGTGATGCTCTACCAGGGCCAAGTCCAATGGCAAGGCCCCGTCGCCGAGGTGGATCACACCGACAACCCCTATGTCCGCCAGTTTTTTGAGGGTCGGATCCAAGGCCCCATGCAAGTGACGGACTAGTAGACCAGGGCATAAGTTGTACACCCATCAGTGTGAGCGTCTCGCTCACGACGCGGGCAAGATGCCCGCACTGGAAAGGGGATGGGCATTGCCGCCCTGCTGTACTAGTCAGCTGAGGCAGGGGAAGCCTCCCACGCGGGCAGCCCCCCCCCAGCAAACCGCTGTCCCCCCGGCCCATTCACCGCCCTCCCCTGATTTACCGCGCTAAAACTAGACTGCCCTGGGAAGCTCCGGCATAATAGGCTGAGAGCAGAGGGTGTTGAAGCCCTGGACTTCTCGTTTTTGTTGAGGTGCCAGCGCCAGGAGGGCAAAAACTCGCAAGGGTGCGCCGTTCCGGCCAAGCCTCTAACAGTGGCCCCGGCCTCTAGCAACGGCCTCTAGCAATGGCCTCTAGCAATGGCCTCTAGCAACGGCACAACGACGATCGGTCCAGCGGGCAAAACGCGCCGCAGCCATTATCTTGGCGAACCACAGAGGATACACAATCTTTTGTGTTAGCCCCTGTGTGGAGTGAACCTGAGGAAGCATCATGGGATTGAGAACAAGGCAAGAAGGCGCTGTCGGGTTGTTAATTTTGGCAGGGCTGGGTCTGTTTGGTGGCTTGATTGCTTGGATCCAAAGTGTGGGATTAGGGCAGCAGCGCTACCGGGTGGTGGTGGAATTTGAAGATGCCAAGGGAATGCAGGTGGGTGCAGTCCTGCGGTATCGCGGTGTGGAAATTGGCAAGGCGGTGCAGATTCGCCCCACCAGTAGGACAGTAGAGGTGGAGGTGGAGATCACAGCTCCAACCCTGAGGATGCCCGGAGATTCGATCGTCGAAGTCCAGAGTGCGGCCCTCTTGGGGGAAAAGTACATGGACATCGTGACCCAGGAGGAAATGGAAAACGAGGATTCCTTACCCCTGCCGACGGATCCCTCCTGTAACCCAGAGGTGATTGTCTGTGAAGGCTCGGTGCTGGTAGGGGTAGCCCTGCCGGATCTGACGGACTTGATTCGCTCCAGTAACCAAATTGCAGAACTGTTCACCAACCCCTTGATTGTGACGGCCCTGGAAGAGTTTGCCAGCGGGGCAGGACAGGCGACCTCCGGGCTAACGGATATCACCAAAAACTTTGCCGAGCTGACCACCTCCCTGAATGCAGAAATGGGAAATCTCAGCACCACTATCACGAACGTGGGCACGGCAGCCAATGAAGTGGGCGCTGCGGCGGGGGAGATCCAGGCAACGGCGGGAGAGGCTCGGAGCATCCTAGAGGATAACCGATCGGCCCTGACCCAAACCCTGAACGGCTTTAGCAATGCCAGCGATGGCCTCGTGGCCCTCATGGGAGACCTCAGCCCTGCGGTGCAGCGGGTGACCCAGGGCGAGATGTTGGATAACCTGGAAACCTTATCGAAGAACCTGCGCCAAACCTCGGCCCAGTTGGTGGTGGCGGGACGGGCCTTGAACAGCCCCGAAAATACCCAAATGCTCCAGGATCTGCTGGAATCAGCCCGCACAACCTTCCAAAATACCCAAAAGATCACGACGGACTTGGATGAATTAACCGGGGATCCCAATCTCCGCGATGATGTCCGTCGCCTGCTTCAGGGCGTGGGGCAATTGTTTGGGGCGGCGGAACAGCTCGATCGGCAGCTTGAAGCCCTCAATGAATTGGCACCCGATGACAATTTGGAGGCGGCGGGATCCGTTTGGAACTCGCAGGAGTGGTACACCTGGCAGCAGGAAGCCACGGAACTTCAGGCATTGTTGAATGAGCTGGATGCCCGCGATCGGGGGGCCAACAAGGCCAATACGCGCCTCTCTCGTCCCGCTCGATCGACCAGATCGGTGGATCTTAGCCCGACCAACCCTAGCACAGCGGCCCCCAGCCCCAGCCCCACCGCCTCCCCCTTCCAACATCCCCAGCCCACCCCCACACGGATCAGCCCCTCCTTCTCCCCCGATGCAACCCCGGATCAGCCTGATCCCGATCGGCCCGCAGATCT
>JBMTWK010000355.1:0-4409 GCA_049452395.1 Prochlorothrix sp.
TTGCCCGCGAGGTCAGCGAGACGCTCACACTTTGCCCGCGAGGTCAGCGAGACGCTCACACTTTGCCCGCGAAGTGAGCGAGACGCTCACACTGATGCTCTTGCTGACTCACACTGATGCTTTTGTCTACAAGCTGAGCCAGGGCGAGAGGCGCTGCGGATGTCTTGCTCTGGCACGATCGAGGCTGTTGGGGGGAGACGGACCGGACATCCCCCCCAGCTTCGCCCCTGCGCAAAATTTGTAACATTCCTTAAAATTAAGGCAACCACCTGATCCAAGGCTAACAGTTGCCTTTTCTCTCCCCATGGCCAAGATTGTTCTCATTGCCGGTTTTGAATCCTTTAACGCGACCCTCTATCGCCAAGCTGCCGATCGCGCCCAGGCGGGTTGTCCTGGTCTGGAGATCTTGACCTTTAGCGATCGGGATATTGCAGCCCAGCCCGATCGGGTTGCGGCGGCTCTGGCTGGGGCCGATGTATTCTTTGCCAGTTTGATTTTTGACTATGACCAAGTGCTGTGGCTGCGGGAACGGGTCCAGGCGATTCCGACTCGGCTGGTGTTTGAGTCGGCGCTGGAGTTGATGAGTTTGACCCAGATTGGCAAGTTTGCGATCGGCGAGAAGCCCAAGGGAATGCCCAAGCCTGTTCAGTTTATTTTGAGCAAATTCGGCGGTACCCAAAAGGAAGAGGACAAACTCGCTGGATATCTCAGCTTTTTAAAGATTGGTCCCAAGTTGCTTAAGTTTATCCCCGTGGGTAAGGTTCAGGATCTGCGCAACTGGCTGATTATCTACGGATACTGGAATGCGGGGGGGTTAGAGAACGTTGCAGCGATGTTTTGGGTGCTGGGGCAAAAATATCTGGGCCTGACGGTCGCTGAGATTCCCCCAGTGCTAGAAACGCCAAATATGGGGCTATTGCATCCCGATTATGTGGGCTATTTCACAAGTCCTAAGGCATATTTGGACTGGTATCGGACCCTCACCCCCGGCCCCTCTCCCAGTGAGCGAGGGGAGTTGGGAACCCTCACCCCCGGCCCCTCTCCCAGTGAGCGAGGGGAATTGGGAACCCTCACCCCCGGCCCCTCTCCCAGTGGGCGAGGGGAGGAAGAAAGTCGCCCTGTGATTGCGATTTTGCTCTATCGTAAGCATGTCATTACAAAACAGCCCTATATTCCCCAGCTTATTCGCTATTTTGAGCAGGCGGGGCTGATTCCGTTGCCGGTCTTTATTAATGGCGTTGAGGGCCATGTGATCGTGCGGGATTGGTTGACCAGTGAGACCGAGCAGGCCGATCGCCAGCGGGGCCAAAAAGCCAACCTGTCCCTGTCCCCGGACGCGGTGAAGGTGGATGCCATTGTTTCGACGATCGGTTTCCCCCTGGTGGGTGGTCCGGCGGGATCCATGGAGGCGGGTCGTCAGGTGGCTGTGGCAAAGGCCATCTTGGAAAGCAAAAATTTGCCCTATTTTGTCGCAGCGCCTCTCCTGATTCAGGATATTGCCTCCTGGACGCGCCAGGGCATTGGCGGGCTGCAAAGCGTGGTTTTATACGCGCTGCCGGAGTTGGATGGGGCGATCGATACCATCCCCCTAGGGGGGCTAGTGGGCGATGATATTTATTTGGTGCCGGAGCGGGTACAGCGGCTGATTGGGCGCGTGAAAAGCTGGGTCAAGTTGCGGCGGTTGGCGGCGGGCGATCGTAAGCTAGCGATTGTGCTCTATGGCTTTCCCCCCGGTTATGGGGCGACGGGGACGGCTGCATTGCTGAATGTGCCCCGATCGCTCATGAATTTGCTCCAAAGCTTACGGAATCAAGGCTATAACCTGGGTGATCCTAAAGACTGGCCCCAGGACGGCGAAGAACTGATCCGCTGGGTCAAAGCCGCCGACGAGCAATATCCCGGCCTCCAACCCATCCCCGAAACCCTGCCGGATTCCATCCGCTCTGCCGTCACCTCTCCCCTACCCCACCATCTCCAGCCCCCTGCCACCGTTAACGTCCGCAGTTTACAAAAATGGCTCGGTTATCTCCACAGCAGCCGCATTGAACAGCAATGGCAGTCCCTCACGGGTACAGGCATCAAGACCTATGGCGATGACTTCTTAATTGGTGGGGTCCAACTGGGCAATGTCTGGATTGGGGTGCAGCCGCCCCTCGGTCTCCAGGGTGACCCCATGCGCCTCATGTTTGAGCGGGATCTCACGCCCCACCCCCAGTATGCTGCCTTCTACCAGTGGTTACAAAAAGACTTTGGGGCCGATGCTGTCGTTCACTTTGGGATGCATGGCACCGTGGAATGGCTTCCTGGTTCGCCCTTGGGTAATACAGGCTATTCCTGGTCTGATATCCTTCTGGGAGACCTGCCCAACCTCTATATCTACGCCGCAAACAATCCTTCGGAATCCATCCTCGCCAAGCGCCGGGGCTATGGCACCCTCATTTCCCACAATGTCCCCCCCTACGGTCGCGCTGGACTCTATAAGGAACTGGTGAACCTCCGGGAACTCATTGGGGAATATCGAGAAAATCCGGAGGCTAACGATGTTTTGCGCCAAGGTATTAGTAAACTGATCCTGGATACGGGCCTAGAAGCGGATTGCCCCTTCCCGGAGGCCAAAAAGCTTGGCATTGAGTTTACTCCGGAAAATCTCAACCTCTTCAGCAAAGCTGCCTTCAATCAGTACTTAGTCACGGTCTATGAATACCTGCAAGTCCTGGAAAATCGCCTTTTTTCCTCCGGTTTGCATACCCTAGGCCAGAAACCCCACCCAGAGCAGCTAGAAACCTATCTCAAAGCTTATTTTGGCGATGATTTGCCGGAAACAGCCCTAACAACCCTTTGCTACCAGCCAGACCAGCTCCAGGACTGGCTCCAGCAGCAGGTGACCGCCCTCAAGCGCCGCAAAGGGGAAGTAGCCTCGGAGGCAGAGGTCACCGCTCTCACCGCAAAGGTCCAGGAAGCCCAGCAAATCGCCGATTTACTGAACCAAACCCCGGATGAGATCAATAATCTGCTGCGGGGCCTCAATGGTGAGTATATTCCCCCAGCACCGGGCGGTGACCTGCTGCGGGATGGTCCCGGCGTACTGCCCACGGGTCGCAATATCCACGCCCTCGACCCCTACCGAATGCCCAGTCCTGCCGCCTACGCACGGGGCCAGGAGATTGGCCGCAAAATCATTGCTCAGCACCAGCAGGAGCACGGAAGTTATCCGGAAACGGTGGCAGTCATGCTCTGGGGGCTGGATACGATTAAAACTAAGGGGGAGTCGATCGGGATTCTCCTAGAGCTAGTGGGGGCCGAACCCGTCAAGGAGGGCACCGGGCGCATTGTCCGCTATGACCTCAAGCCCCTGGCTGAGGTGGGCCACCCCCGCATTGATGTGCTGGGCAATTTGTCGGGAATTTTCCGGGATAGCTTTGTCAATGTGATTGAGCTGCTGGATGATCTGTTTAAGCGGGCCGCAGAGGCACCGGAAGACCCCGAACAGAACTTCATCCGCAAGCACGCCCTCGCCTTGCAGGCCCAGGGCATTGAAAACAGCAGTGCGCGGCTTTTTTCTAACCCAGCGGGGGATTTTGGCTCCTTGGTGAACGATCGTATCACCGACGGCAACTGGGAAACCGGGGACGATCTGGGCCAGACCTGGGAGGGTCGCAACAGCTTCAGCTATGGCCGGGGCGACAAGGGCCAAGCGCGACCGGAGATTTTGCAAAGTTTGCTGAAGAGCACCGATCGTATTGTCCAGCAAATCGACTCAGTGGAGTATGGCTTGACCGATATTCAGGAGTATTACGCCAATACAGGGGGGCTAAAGAAGGCCGCAGAGCTAAAACGGGGCGGCAAGAAAACCAAGGCCAGTTTTGTTGAAAGTTTCTCTAAAGATACGACTCCCCGCGACTTAGAAGATCTGCTGCGGCTGGAGTATCGCACCAAGCTGCTCAACCCCAAATGGGCGGAGGCCATGGTGGCCCAAGGGTCGGGGGGGGCCTATGAGGTCTCCCAGCGGATGACGGCGATGATTGGCTGGGCGGGGACGGCGGACTTTAAGGAAAGCTGGGTCTATGACCAGTCGGCGGCAACCTATGCCCTGGATCCAGCCATGGCGGCCAAGTTGCGCCAAGCCAACCCGGAAGCCTTCCGTAATATTGTGGGGCGAATGCTAGAGGCCCACGGTCGCGGTTTCTGGAACCCAGAGGATTCTGTGCTGGAACAGTTGCGACAGTTATATGACCAAACCGAGGAGGAGCTAGAGGGGGTGACGGCCTGAGGGGATCTGGGGAACCTTGCCCTGAGTGGCGGAGACCCCTGAAGCATCAACCTCAGCCACCCCGTGCTAGGGAAAAAGGTTTTGCTGAGGGAGTGTTGACATAACTTAACAAAGCGTTGTAAATTGAGAGCAGGTTAAG
>JBMTWK010000356.1:0-4405 GCA_049452395.1 Prochlorothrix sp.
CCCACTTTGGCAGAATCCTGGTAGGGGTCATGCCCCTGTAGCTCCCCTCTTCGGTCCAAAACTGGGGCAACCACGGGGGGATTGCCCCTACCGAATCGGTTAATCTGCCACAGTGAGAGGGTCAGTTGGTGGGGTCATTCAATGGCCCGGTAAAGGGTATCGCGCTGTTGGGCCGGTCGTTGGAGACGGGCGATCGCCCCCCGCAATGCCTCCACCGTCTGGCAAGTGCCCCCCTTGGCTCCGGCCATGGATGTAATATGCTCCTCCATCAACGTGCCGCCAATGTCGTTACAGCCCCAGGTCAGGGCTTCCGTAGCCCCCCCTAGGCCCAGCTTGACCCAACTGGGTTGGTGATTGAGGATCCAGCGGCCCAGGTAGAGACGGGCAACGGCCATGAGGTGCAGGGCAGCGGCGAGGCTGGGTTGATCGCGACCGACGCGCTTGCGGAGGGGCTGGGGCGCTTGTTCGCCCACGAAGGGCAGCAGAATAAATTCGGTGATGCCGCCGGGGTAGTTGCGGGTTTGGGCGGTTTGCTGGAGCGATCGCAGTTGGTCGAGGTGCTGGATTTGCTGGGCGGGGGTTTCGATGTGGCCCGACAGCAGGGTACTGGTGGTTTTAAAGCCAAGGCGATGGGCTGTACTGACGATTTCCAGCCAGGTTGCGCTGTTAATTTTTTCGGGGCAAATCACCCGCCGCACGGTGTCATCCAGCACCTCCGCAGCGGTTCCCGGTAGCGACCCAACCCCCGCTTCCTGGAGGCGATCGAGAACGGTGGCATAGTCTAGGCCATCTTCACGGGCAATGAATTGGACTTCCTGGGGCGAAAAGGCATGGAGATGGAGGGAGGGAAAGGCGTGGTGGAGGGTTTGGATCAAGTGGGTGTAGTAACCGAGGCTGGTGCCGTGGGCTGGGGAATGTTGAGCGTGGGGGTGTTTGGCTTGGGGATGTTTGGCTTGGGGATGTTTGGCTTGGGGATTTAGTCCCCCTTGAATGCACAGTTCGGTTGCGCCCTGATCGATCGCGGCCTGGGCCTTCCCTAGCATTTGCTCGATATCCAGCCAATAGGCTCCCTCATCCCCCTCATCCCGCCGAAAAGCACAGAAATTACAGTGCTGCTCGCAGATATTGGTGAAATTAATGTTGCGGTTGACCACATAGGTGACGGTTTCCCCCACCAACTGCCGTCGCAGGTCATCGGCAGCGGCCCGAATCTCAGCGATCGCCCCCCCATCCTGCACCTGCAACAAGGTTTCCCCTTCGGCGGGGCTGAGGTCATGGCCCGTGAGGGCGCGATCGAGGAGTTGAGACACGGGGGGGAGAACCCCTGGGATCACCGTCATGATGTTGTACCAATGGGTCGTGCTGGAACAGTCTGATTAGGGGAAATCAGGCCGGAGAAGCAGTTGCCACTCCTGGTGTTCTGGATGCCAGTAGGGTAAGTCGGTTTCCCCCACCACAAACGGTCCCCAATAGCGATGGGAACCATCCTGGGCAAAGGCAACCAGAACGTCACCGGGCTTGAGGGACAAGTCCCCCTGGGGCAACGACAAAATCAAGCCTTGGACCCAGCCTTCCCCCGGTGCAAAGTCCCAATGAAACGGTTCAGTGGGGTGAGGGGAAAGGGGTTGGGTTGAGACAGGCCGATCGAGACCGGGCGCTACGGCTGGAATGATCCCCGGTGGTGTTGTGCCCTGTGTGGTTACCCCCTGTGTGGTTACCCCCTGTGCGGTTACCCCCTGTGCGGTTTCCGAGTCCGATCGCTGCAACAGGGCAAGGCGAACGGGGTGCTCGGTCTGGTTGCCCACTCGCAACACGCCAGCACTGCCGATCGTGGCTGCAACCGGCCCTGATGTACCGGGAGCAGGTGAGGACTGGAGCTTTTCAGGGAAATCTGCGGTGAGGGAGTCAACCTCCGGCAAATTTGCGGCGGCTAAGTTAGCTCCTGGCTCGATCGACCCCGTTTCTGGGGTAGTTCCGATCGGAGTCCGCAGTGGCTCCAGCCAAACGGTATCTTCAGGGAGGGGCACTTGGAGGGAGCGGCTAAAGTCTTCCGGTCGCGGGATCGCACCGCTGCGACTGGTGGCTGACGAGCCTGCTCCGTTGGGGTCAAACTCCGAGGGGGCGGAAGGATTGAGGGCTGAGAGCGGGCTAGAGGCAGTGGATGCGCTCTGCAACCCCCACAGAATCCAACCGGTTGCTAAGCCCAAAAGTCCCAACCCCAATCCTGTCAGGGTGATTGGTTCTAACTTAATCGTAATTTCAGGTGTTGGTTTATCCCCCATACATGCCTCATTGCCACAAAATTATCCACAGATACACGGATACGCGCATCCAACTGCTCTATCGGGCACCTCGCAAAATTCCAACTTAGCTCCCGTGCCCTGCACAAATCAGGGTTGGAGGGGGGCAGCACAGCAACTCCCGTCAAGGACTGGAAAGGGTATGGAGGGGTCATCGTGGGCCGATCGCACCTGGACCCAACGTAACGCTGCTGATAGAACGAACCTGATGATGGATCGATGAGGGTGGAACGTCGGCGACTCTTCTACCAAATCCGGTTTTTTCAAACCATAAAAACACGATACAGCACCCACACGTCACGCTTCAATGCCGCGCTCTTCCGTGCTTGCGATACAGTCCAGTGCTGTGATGCCTTGCAGATTTGGGATTGATGGTAGCCTAGGAGCCGTAGGTCCAGGGAGTTCCCCCCTTTTTCTTTCACCGCCCTTCGTCCCATTTAGTCTATGCAGAATACACGTCTGAATCAACTCTTCGATCGCGGAATTATTCAACTGGAAAACTGGTTAAGCAACCCCTGGCGACGTTGGTCTCTGCTCCTGATTAGTTTACTGCTGGGGTTCTTTATGGGGGAGGTGATCTCCTCTGTGGCGGGGCAGGCTGCACGCTGGGATGTTACCTATGCGGCCCTTCTCGTCCTTGGGGTCGAGGCGCTGAGTGGGGTGGTTTACCGAGGGGGCACGGGGGAAGCCAGCAACGATCGATCGGGCCGCCGCGATCGCAGCCGCCGCACCTTTTTCTTGGAAGTTGCCAATAATTTTAAGATTGGCTTAACCTATAGCCTCTTCCTCGAAGCCTTCAAGTTGGGGTCTTGAGCAGCAGCTCGCGGGCGATCGCGCAGTCCTTAGCAATTTGGGCCTTTAGCTCATCCAGGGAATTAAACTTGTGCTCCGGTCGCAGAAACTTGACTAACTCCACCGCTAGGGTTTGGCCATAGAGATTGAGGGGGGGCAGTTGTGGGGGATCTGGGGAGGGGGCAGCCTGAAGGGTTTGGGGGAAAATGTGAACCTCTAGGGTTTGGTTTTGGCCCACGATCGTCGGACGAGTGCCAATATTCATCACCCCAGCCATGGGAGGCCAGGTGGGAGCGCTGAGGTTGCAGACCCAAACCCCATAGACCCCCTGACGGGGCACAAATTTCTGGTGTGGGAGCTTGAGGTTAGCCGTGGGAAATCCTAAGGTACGGCCCAACTGCTGACCCCGCACCACTTCCCCTTGAATGACATAGGGCCGACCCAACAGCCCCTGCGCCCTTGCCACGTCCCCCATCATCAGGGCATCACGAATGGCAGAGCTACTAATGCGCTCTTGGTTCAAACTTTGGAGGGGCGTAATCACCACCGGAATGTTGTAGCGGGCGGCGATCGCCTGGAGGTGCTCAGCCGTTCCCGATCGCTTGGCCCCAAAACAAAAATCTTGCCCCACACTTAAGCACTGGACCCGGAGCTTCTGCACTAGGACTTGCTCGATAAAATCTTCCGGGGACAGCGTGGCCAACTCTCGGTTAAAGGGCAACAGTACCAATTGCTCGACCCCCAGACGATCGAGGTACTGCGCCTTTTCTTCCACAGGCGTAAGCAGTGCCTTGGGCTGGCCGCTAAAAAATTCTTTGGGGTGGGGACTAAAGGTAAGAACAGTACTGTAGATCCGGAGTGTGTCCAGATCCGACCCAGGAGCCGGTGCACTGGGCGGCAAAACAGGCGCAATCACCTGACGGTGACCGAGATGTATGCCGTCAAAGTTCCCCAGGGCTGCCCGCATGGGGGTTCGGACTTGATCGAAAGAAGAGGCTATCCACACGCCCCTGATTGTGACATATTTCCGGACCGCTCAGCGTAATCTATTCAGGTTAAATCCCAAATAAAGCGCTTGGGGGGCTATTGGGGAGCTATTGGGAGGGTATTAGATGCAGCCGTTTTGTGAAGTTTGCTGTGCAGTTTACCCCCGCTAGCCTGAGAACACCAGATACTAGTTAATGTAGGGGTGCGTCTCATCGATGGAACGCACCCAAACGGAACGCTTTAGCCTGACGACGATCGCGCTAGGGATTGAAGCTGACAAACTCCTAATACTGGGCCGAGGATCCCATCAGGACTGTTCTTGGGGA
>JBMTWK010000357.1:0-4391 GCA_049452395.1 Prochlorothrix sp.
GATCACCGCGGCGGCCTACCTGGTGGGCGGCAACGCAGTGCGTGCGGCGCGTGGCGACATCACCCGTGCCGCCGACCGTTTCGTGTCAGCGCGCACGGCGCTCAGCACCTTCTAGTTCGCTCAGCCCACCTGGTTCACGGTGAGGGCAGTGTCCGTGTTGGTCCAGGGAACGTTCGCGCCGCGTCAGGTGAGCCAGACGCTCATCACGTCGGTGCCGGCGTCACCTTTCTCGATCTGCGACGAGAACAGGATGTTGAACTTCCCGGCAACGGCGAACGTGATCCTCGAGCCGTCCACGATCGACACGCCGCTCGCGAAGTCGGTGGAGTTCAGGGGCACCGGGGTGGCCGCATAACGGGGAAGCGGGACCGAGGTGGTGTCCGTAGAACGAGCCGTACGCGCCGAAGCCACCGGCGGGCCCCTGGGGACCGACGGGGCCGTCGGCACCCTCACCCAGGTCCCCGCCTCTGTTGTCGTTGCCTCCACCTCAACCCAATGGGTCGCATTTTCCGCCCAAATCCGCCACTGCCCCCACTGGACCGCCCAACCCAGACGACTGTTCCACGGCGCAAACTCATGGAACTTGCCAGCAGTGTGGATCCCCACCAAGCCTACTTCTTCCGATCGGCCCAGCACCGATCGCCGCCCCCCCGCCACCGTCAGGCTCAGGTCAGCGCTGGAGGTTGCGATCGGCTGGGGGATTGCTTCCCTGGTGCGATCGCTAGTCTCCCCGGTCTCCTCTGGGTCTTGGGGGGAGTCAGTCCCAGTCTTGCTTTGGGGAGTCTTGCTTTGGAACGTGTTGCTATTGAGCCAAAACCAGCGATCGGGGAACGCCCCGCCCCAGTTCTTTTCCCCATAGGCGGGCACCTGGTGGAAGTCATAGCGCTCCCCTTGCCACTCCACCCAGCCCGTCGCCCGTGCCGAGGCCAGCAACACCTGCCAGCCCGGTTCAAAAATCGGCAACGCCGACAGCCATCCCCCTGTAGATTGGGGAAAACCGGGATTGCCCCAACCATAGACCGGCTCCAAGGTATAGGACCAAGCCACGGTTTCCTGCCGCAGGGGATCCCAGAAGCGGCCTTGGTGGAGTGTGTTCGATCCTTGGGCCAGAATTTGATAGCCCTCAATGATGCGGGTGTGGAACTGTTGCGGTAACAGCGGTTGGGGGGTAGGGGTGGAACCCAAACAGCGGCCCCAGTGACCCAAGGCAAGGCGGTGACGATCGGCCCAGAAGCGATCGACCTGGGGAAACGATCGGCAAGCATAGCGATCGGCCTCGTCCAAAATCTGCACCGTTCCGCCGCTGTAGGGTGAGGGGGTGTCGGGGTCTTGAATCGAGTACATAAAGGCCAAACTCGGCCCCCCCTTCGGCAACGTTAAACGAAAATACCACCCCTCAAAAAAACGCTCCCCGCCCCCAAAAAAGCGCCCCAGACAGTCCCCCGTAGGCTTGGGGGCGTTCCAAGTGCGATCGGGGCCATGGTAGCCGGAGTGGGGGGGCAAAGCGGCGATCGGGGGGATAGAAGTTGAACCAAGAGCAGCCATTAAAACGCTAATTTGTTAACAAGTGTTTACGGTGTAACGGTTTTCCCCCCTAGAATCCCTTAAACTGATCCCTAACCTAGGGAAAGAACCATAAAACTCACGTTTGCCAAGGTGGGTTTAAGGTGGGTTTACCGAACCTCAAGAGGCTGAGCAGATAGAACGCTGTCGCATTGCAAGCTGATTGTCCCCGGCAAGCTCATCTCCTCCCTAGCCCTGACCCTCGCATTTTGGAGTGACAAAGCCATGACCTTTAGCTTTGATCTCTTGGGAGTTTCTCCCATGTTGGATTTCTTCCACCACCAGCAAAGTCAAAGCAGCCGCGACCAAGTGGGCGGCGCAGCCTATCTGGGAACCCATGAGTGTAAGTTAGACTCATTTATTCGATCGGTGGAAGAAATCACCCCCCATCGGGGCTGGAATATTGATGAGGCCGTCGATGCGGTGATTCAGTATTGGATGCGCAATGAAAGCCATGTGCGCCACTGGCAAGAACGACTCCAGGATGCGGGTCGGGCCAATCTTTTGGTGGGTCGCCTTGCGGATGTGCAAGCGCTCCGCATTGAACTGGAAGCCTTGGTGGGCAGTTAGGGGAACTGGCTGCTCAGGGCATAAACTGGGAGCATCCCACTTTAGAAGAATCTCGGTAGGGGTCGTGCCCCCGTGCCGACCCTCTTTGAGCAAAACCGGGGCAACCACGGGGGGATTGCCCCTACCCAATCGGTTCATTGGCCAAAGTGGGATGGACCCGCGTAAATTCCCGATTCCTAGGCTAAATAGGGCTGAATAAGCGCTGAATTGGTGCTGAGTTGGTGCTGAACTATCCCTGACGGGGCAGAAGCTCATCCTATGGCAACTTCTTTGTCTGGGGTGGGCCTTTGGCCTGTTTTTCGGGAATGGAGGTCAAAAAAAATACGGCTGAGAACCCATAGGGGTCTGACAGCCGTAGTCAAGAATAGGAGCCTAACGAAGGACCAGATCGGGGCCGATCGGTAGGCCAGGGTTAAAACAATCCCAGCGGGATTCAGACCGAATCTAGAACAGGCCCAAGGTCAGGGACTTGTCGATCGGTAGGGTTGCGCCAATGCCCAGATAGAGGGTGAAAACGGTCCCAAACAGGAACACCACCATGGCGATTGGGCGACGGAAGGGGTTTTGGAACTTGTTGATGTTCTCAATAAAGGGAACCAGCATTAGCCCAGCGGGCACAGCCGTTTGCAGCATAATTCCCAACAGCTTGTTGGGCACAACCCGCAGGATTTGGAACACCGGATAGAGGTACCACTCCGGCAAAATTTCCAGAGGGGTAGCAAAGGGGTTAGCAGGCTCACCCACCATAGCGGGATCCAGAACCGCAAGGCCGACGATGCAAGCCAGGGTTCCCAGAATCACGATCGGGAAGGTGTAGAGCAGATCGTTGGGCCATGCAGGCTCACCATAGTAGTTGTGCCCCATATTCTGGGCCAACTTCTCTAGAAGAACGGGATCGGTCAGATCCGGCTTTTTGAGAACAGACATAGTTGTGAAGGTCTCCTTATGCAAGCAATCACCGGGAAACGGTGAAACCAGGATTAAGCTGAATCACCCAACACCAGGACGGGTGAGATTACTGTGTAGTGTAAAAGGGTTCCAACCGTTCTGGGGAGGGAACCCTTTGCCTCAAGGTTGGTTACCTGAACGAGCAAGCAAACCTTACAAAGGACCAGAGATGCCCTGCTTGCGGATCATGAGGAAGTGCATCAGCATGAAGACCGCAATCAGCCAAGGCAACACAAAGGTATGGAGGCTGTAGAAACGGGTGAGGGTGGCTTGGCCAACGCTAGCACTACCGCGAATCAGTTCCACCATCAGCGGACCGACCAGGGGAACGGCCTCAGGCACACCAGACACAATTTTCACAGCCCAGTAGCCCACTTGGTCCCAGGGCAGGGAGTAGCCGGTCACACCAAAGGACACGGTAATCACCGCCATAACCACACCGGTAATCCAGGTCAGCTCGCGGGGGTTCTTGAAACCGCCGGTCAGGTAAACCCGGAACACGTGCAGAATCATCATCAGCACCATCATGCTGGCGGACCAGCGGTGGATGGAGCGAATTAACCAGCCGAAGCTGACTTCATTCATGATGTACTGCACAGAGTTGAAAGCCTCGGTGACAGAAGGCTTGTAGTAGAAGGTCATGGCAAATCCAGTGGCGAACTGGATGACAAAACAGACCAGGGTAATCCCACCTAGGCAATAGAAAATGTTGACGTGGGGGGGGACGTACTTACTGGAGATATCATCGGCGATCGCTTGGATTTCCAGACGGTCGTTAAACCACTTGTATACGCCAGATTCTTGAACTTGCTTCGTGAACATGAGGCAAATAAGTTATTGATAGAAGATGTCTAATCTTTGGACAAGCCCTAGACTCCCACGGAAACTTCCGGAGATTTCCATGGCGGGTACTCTCCCGGAGCGGGCAACTGAAGTTCAGACACGTTGGGCAAAATTCCACGATCGGTCAAAACCCATGAGTCCGTTCCCAAAACGGGTCAGTTCCTCAAACAGGTCAGATCCTAAAAGTGAGTCAGATGCCTAGGGGAACAAAACCTCTAAGTTGACAAACCCCCAAGGAGATGGCCTGAGAATGCCGGAGGGTACTGGTTTCACTCTACCACGGGGGGCTTCCGTAAATTGGCAACTCGCAAGCTGCCCTTAAGATTCTATGAAGATTCCAGGTGAGGCCCACCGGGTAAATTGACCTGTGTCCAACTTCTATAAAAAATGTAACACAAGCTCTCATAGAGCGCGGTAAGTCGAGCGCGGCAAGGGATAGCGGCAGGGGAGGGGGCTGGATCCGGGGC
>JBMTWK010000358.1:0-4376 GCA_049452395.1 Prochlorothrix sp.
ACCCGATGGACCCCCCTCTAACCCTCTTTCTTCCGTTAACCCCTGAATAGTTACGATTGAGTTCGTCATGCTTGGAGCATCAAAGCGCCAGAATTTGGGCAACCGTTAGATCAAAATTGGGGATCACCGCTGAGTTTAACCGATCGTCCCCCGATCGAACCATCTCCTCATACAACCCCTCCACCCACTGCAACACCGTCACAATCTCCCGCTGTGGGTCCACAACCCAATACTCCAGAATGCACCGCGCCGCATACTCCGATCGCTTGTACCGATAATCCCGATCGGCATTCTCCTTTCCCGGCGACACCACCTCCACCACCAGCAACGGGGGCGGCATTTCCGGCAAAATAATCGCCCGCGATCGCGCCTGCAACAGATCCGCCAACTCCGGCGACAGCACCATCAAGTCCGGAATCCGCGTCTGGGCACGGTAACCACTCACCGCCAACTCCACATCCTTATGGCTAAGCTGAGCAGGAGCCACAAACCGCGCCAAAGCCAGTAATAAACGGGTCGAAATCTGAGCATTACGCCAACTTTCCGGCGGCATCAGCGTGGGCACTCCTGCAATCAGTTCATGGGGTCGATCGTCCTGCCACGTTTGGGCCAGGTACTGATCTAAAGTCAGCGGTGGGGCCAGAGATGAGGTTAGACTAGCGGCAGGCATAGGTCAGCACACAGAGGTAATCATGGGATTATCTTACTTGGATAGATTAACCGATGGGGTAGGGGCAATCCCCCCGTGGTTGCCCCGGTTTTGGCACCAAGAGGGTCGGCACGGGGGCACGACCCCTACAAAGCTCGTGACAAAGTGAAAGCCTCCCCAGCCACTCACATCAAATGGGGATCATCCGCCAGCAAAGGATTGATCGCAAACCAAGACTGACGATCTTCCTGATACTCACAGACCATCCGACTCCGTATCAACCTATCGTAACCCACCTCATCGCTCACAGCTTGGGTTAACTTCACCTGCCGCAATAAAGCCCACTCCTGCTCTGAAATCCGCAACTTTAGCTCACTACTTGCCGCCGCCAACACCGCCGCCAAACTCTCCCCTGTCAGCGGCAACGCCATCTCCTCCTCCACCCAGGACGTACAGAGCGACAACAACTCCCGTACATGGCCCCCACTCATCCCACAGAGCCGATCGAACACTGCCTCTGTTTCAAATACCTCTAATAACCGCCCCAGTCGCTGCTCTGGGCTTAAATCTGGAAAAATTCGGGCCAACACCATCTGCTTCAGCAAAGCCAACCCCTCCGGGCAAAGTTCCCCGTCCCGGTTCTTGAGCCGCACCATGGGCAGAATTTGGGGTTCATTGGTGAAGCGTTGGCGCAAATTGCCATATTCATTAGAAAACCGCAGCGCTAGAGGCATCGTATAGACTGTATGGCACGCTAAGCGCGAGAGTACCTCTCCCTGGTCCACGAAGAGATATTCCGGCTGATTTTTGCCAAACTTCTCGCGATTATCAACGCGATCGAGGTTGTCCACAATCACCACCAACCCCTTCTTGCGATGCCTTCCCTGCAACTGCCGAGTCACCGGCTCCAAGACTTCCTGGTTCAGCAGCCGCAATACCTCCATTTTTTGTGTTCCCAGGGATTGGTTCAGCTTTTCCCGCAGCCCCGATCGTTCCGGGCCTGCATCGTTAAATTCCCAATGCCCACATTTAGCTCAATTTCCGACAGCTCAATTTCCGTCTGCATCGCCTTTGCAGCCCGCTGCAACAGCCCCCGCAGCCCCCTCGCCTCCGTAGTAACTATTCAGGGGTCTACGAAGTTAGTAGGGTTTCAGCCCTTCGATCGGAGTCCGAAGCAGCTCAAACCATACCAATCCAGGATTTTCAGAGCCTGAAACCCGCATTCTTCCGTGACCCCCTGAATGGTTACCCTCCGTAAAGGCCGAAAATCGCCCCACCGTCGGCTCCAGCTCCTGAATAATATGCCGTGCAATCACCAGCAGCACATCAATAATATCTACATCCGCTAGCTCCAGATCCTTGCTGGACTCAAAATAAACTACCTGGAAATCCAGCGCCTCCAGTTGGGTTTGAAGCTTAATGAGTTCAGTAGATTTACCGCAGCCAATATGTCCCGCAATCAGGGAGCAGGTAGGTTCAGTCGGTTTCAACACCGCCACCCGATCTCGCAGCTTTTGAATCACCTCACCCCCGCGAACCGAGGCAAAGTCAATGTAACAGCGACGATCGGCGGGGTTCCAGTAGCGCAGGGTGTGGCCGGGGTCGATCGCCTTATAAACGTGGGATAAATCAAGGGGATCCATAAGATCGCGTGAGCAGGGTTACAGATAGCCCCAAGATGGCCCCAGACCCGTGCTTCCGTCAAGGTACAACCCAGGTTGCCCCGACTTGGGCCGATCGTCAGATCGAAGCCCCACTCCTCCCTAACTTGCCCCTTTGCCCAGATGGGCCAAAATCTCCAGCGGCTCCAAGACTCCTTGCAACCGGCCCGATCGATCCACCACCGCCACCGGCAACCCCCAGCTACACAGCGGAAAACTGGCCTCCAGGGCAGCATGGCCCGCAATTTGGGGAAACCGCACCACCATAGCCCCCTCCCACTGCCGCGACTCCAAGGCCGTTTTTTGGGCGATCGACTGCAAGGCCGATCGGGTCACATAGCCCACCGGATAACCCTCACCATCCACCACATAGCTCCCCCGATCGCCCCCAAAAGAGGGCATAGCCTCCAAAAGCGCCAACACTTCCCCCAGCCGATGCTGCCCCTGGACCAAAGGGGGGAAGCGGCGGGCGATCGATCCCGTTTTTAGCACCTGGGCACGGTTAACCTCCCGGATCAGCGCCTCAACATGCTCACTCACCGGATTCAGCACAATATCCTCCGGCGTTCCCACCTGCTCCACCGCCCCATCCTTCAGAATCACCACCCGATCGCCCAAGCGCAGCGCCTCCTGAATATCCTGGCTCACAAACACAATCGTCCTGTGCAAACTGTCCTGAAGCCGCAACAACTCCCGCTGAATTTCCCGCCGAATCAGCGGATCTAAAGCACTAAATGCCTCATCCATCAGTAAAATCTCTGCATCCGTCGCCAAAGCACGGGCTAGGCCCACCCGCTGCTGCCTTGCGCCACTCAGCGCCGACGGTAAACAATTGGCCCACTGGCTCAGCCCCATATTCTCCAGGGTCTCTAAAGCCTTCTCTCGCCGCAAATTGGGCCGCATTCCTTGAATTTTCAGGCCATATTCCACATTTTCCACCACCGTGCGATGGGGCAGCAGGGCACACTGCTGAAACACCATCGTCAGTTGCTTGCGCCGCACCTCCCGCAGTTGGGGCACCGTAGCTTGCAGCAGATCTTCCCCATCCAGCAACACCTGGCCACTGGTGGGATCAACCAGCCGGTTTAAACAGCGCAGCAAGGTCGATTTCCCCGAACCTGGCAGGCCCACAATCACCAACAACTCCCCCCGATCGAGGTGCAACGAAACATTGGCCACCGCCAGCACACACCCCAGTTGCGTCTGAAGGATGTCCCGGTTGGCACCATCTTGGAAGGCCCGCAGAGCAAGGCGCAGCTTCGATCGGGGGCCAAAAATCTTGGTGAGGTTGTTAATTTGGAGGTGGGGCGGGGTTGACATGGGTCAGAAGCCTCTAGGGTTCATCACACGCCCTTTACCATAGTCAATCCCTTTACCCGGAGCAAGGAAGTTTTAGCCGCGACAGCCCAAGGACCGGCGGGTATCAGCCCCCGTCACTGGATTGGTTCCGCTTGCGGTAGCACACAGCTTGAGCTGTTGGCCATAGTCCAGCACGGCATCAGTAAAGTCCGCATTGGTGACGATCGCGCCGTCAAACTGCGATTGCAGCAGATAACTGCCAATCATCAGGGCATTACTGAAGTCTGCCTTACGAAAATCCGAGTGGTAGGCAATGCCAAAGGCAAAATTCACCGCCTGGAGGTTCGCCCCCGTCAGGTCAGAGCCATTAAACACGCTCCCCGTCAGGTCAGCCCCTTGGAAGTTGGCCTCTTCCAGGTCGAGCTTGGTAAAGCGCTTGTCCTGGAGCACTAAACCGGTAAAGTCCTTGCCATTGATATCAACGCCCAGGTCTTGCATGAGACCGTCGGGGGCGCTGAGGGCATAGGTCGGCTCGGCGGCGAGTCCAAGGCTGAAGACGAGGGTTAAGAGGCTAGCCCAAACGAGGCAGGTCAGGGTGCG
The DNA here is from genome assembly GCA_049452395.1 of Prochlorothrix sp. Taxonomy (GTDB): domain Bacteria; phylum Cyanobacteriota; class Cyanobacteriia; order Prochlorotrichales; family Prochlorotrichaceae; genus Prochlorothrix. The sequence continues at coordinate 4,210 of JBMTWK010000358.1, forward strand.
GCTAGCGGTCTTCATCGAGTGCAGCAGCGATCGCGATCCAATGTTCAGCATCTGCATCAGTGGCATAACCATAAGAAATTGGGAGTTTATGTAGTTTTGTAAATGATTGCTAAAAAAATTATAGAGGAGAGTGTCCGATCGAGACCGCAGTACTGGGGCAATGGCTT
>JBMTWK010000359.1:0-4376 GCA_049452395.1 Prochlorothrix sp.
CGGGCAGTTGCACTGCCCCGTTGTGATGCAATCACGGGGGGATTGCCCCTACCGATTTCCCCCCTCTAAACCGGTCTAAACTATCTCTTCCGCCAAAACATCCGTGAGTATTCTGTGAGTTGAGTATTCTGTGAGTATCGAGATTCAGCTAGAGCAACACGACCAGCATCAGGTGCTACACCTCACCCCCCAGGGAGAGGTTTCCCTTCAGGGAACTGTGCAAATTCCTGGAGATAAGTCGATTTCCCACCGTGCCTTGATGTTGGGAGCCATTTCCCAGGGCGAGACCCGCATTGAAGGCTTATTACTCGGCGAAGACCCCCAAAGTACCGCCCACTGTTTCCAGGCGATGGGGGTTACCATTTCGCCTTTAAATACAGAGTTGGTCACGGTGCAAGGGGTGGGCCTGGGGAATTTGCAGGAACCCGATCGGGTTTTGGATGCGGGGAACTCCGGCACAACCCTACGGCTGATGTTGGGGCTGCTGGCCTCTCAGCCCGATCGCTTTTTCACGGTCACGGGAGATAACTCCCTGCGTCGTCGCCCCATGTCCCGCGTGGTCAAACCCCTAACCCAAATGGGTGCCCACATCTGGGGCCGCCAAGGCAACACCCTCGCCCCCCTCGCCGTCCAGGGCCAACGCCTCAAACCCACCCACTATCAGTCTCCCGTTGCTTCAGCCCAGGTTAAATCCTGTATTTTGCTGGCGGGCCTCCTCACCGAGGGGGAAACAACGGTGACGGAACCAGCTTTGTCGCGGGACCACAGTGAGCGGATGTTGCGGGCCTTTGGGGCGAAGATTGCGGTGGATCCAGAGCGCCGCAGCGTGACGGTGCAGGGGCCAGCCCAGTTACAGGGGCAATCGGTGGTGGTGCCGGGGGATATTAGCTCGGCGGCGTTTTGGTTAGTGGCGGGGGCGATCGTGCCCGGTTCTGAGCTATTAATCGAGAATGTGGGCATTAATCCGACCCGCACGGGCATTTTAGAGGCGCTGGAGCGGATGGGGGCCGATGTGACCCTGGAAAATCAGCGGGAGGTGACTGGGGAACCCGTGGCGGATCTGCGGGTGCGATCGAGCCAACTCCAGGGCTGCGAAATTGGGGGGGATTTGATTCCCCGCTTAATTGATGAAATTCCGATTTTGGCGGTGGCGGCAACCTGTGCCAAGGGAACGACCGTGATTCGGGATGCGGAGGAGTTGCGGGTGAAGGAGAGCGATCGACTGGCGGTAATGGCGAGCCAGTTGGCAAAAATGGGCGCTAAGGTGACGGAACGGCCCGATGGTCTAGAAATTACGGGCGGAACTCCCCTCACGGGCGCGGAACTGGACAGTTATACCGATCACCGCATTGCCATGAGCTTTGCGATCGCGGCGCTGATTGCCCAAGGTCCAACCCAGGTCGATCGGGCTGAAGCTGCCTCAATTTCCTACCCCAATTTCTTCACCACCCTCCAAAGCATCGCCCACTAGCACAGGGCGGCAATTCCCATCCCCTTTCCAGTGCGGGCATCTTGCCCGCATGGTGAGCGAGACGCTCACACTGGTGGGTGCAAAAATGGGTGTAAAACTTATGCCTTGGTCTACTAGCTCATCTCTCGAAGCGGGCCGGTTTACCCCCCCCCCCCGACCCGATCCAATTCACGCATTCTTCCCTAGGGGCGTGGTTGCCACATTCAAAGTGGCGATGGATAAAAGCGGCGGTGGATACTGGGCTTAGTCTTTGTCAAAGAAAACCAGATAAATAAAGAGAATCGCAGCCGCAGCAACTGCCGCCTCTTCTCCCCAGTAGCTTAAGCTCTGAAACATCCGAGCCAGCGCGTAGGCTAACTGCCCCAAGACCCGGAACAGCACCAGGACCACAACCCTGGTGCCAATTGATAGTGCGATCGCTTTGCCTGTTTTATTCATTTCATCTCCTAAAACAATTCCCCCCTATCTGACTGGTTCAGGTAGAGGGGAAGTTGTACAGCAATACCCCCAGGGGAATTCGAATCCCCGTCGCCTCCGTGAAAGGGAGGTGTCCTAGGCCTCTAGACGATGGGGGCGTGTTGCTGACAGCGCGTTGCTGACATTTGTAATACTAGGATAGGGAGGCGATCGAAGTCAAGCCCTAATCTTAATTTTTTTTCTAGATGTGTCTAGACCCCAGGGCAGGGGGCGATCGGGGGCTGCGGTCATGCGGTTGCTGGCTCGATCGCGCCCCCGGTTCAACCCAGTTGGGCCAGTTTAGGACATCTGGGCGAGGTAGTCCTGCATGCCTAACTGCTCCAGGCGGGCCTGCTTTTCTTCCACCATCTCCGTCAAGCTGTGGCGATAGGCTTGGACCTTGGCCAGTAGCTCTGGCTGCTGACAGGCCAGGATTTGGATGGCGAGGAGTCCTGCATTTTTGGCATTGCCGATCGCCACCGTGGCCACCGGAATGCCCCCCGGCATTTGGACAATGGAGTGGAGGGAGTCCACACCCTGGAGGTAGCGGGTCGGCACCGGCACCCCAATGACGGGGAGGGGAGTCAGGGCGGCGACCATACCGGGGAGGTGGGCAGCGCCTCCGGCTCCGGCGATGATGACTTGGAGGCCACGATCGACGGCGGTTTTGGCATAGGTGACCATGCGATCGGGGGTGCGGTGGGCTGAGACGATCGCCACCTCAGGCACCAGGCCAAAGTCTTCACAGACGGCGATCGCGGGGGCCATGGTGGGCAAATCAGAATCGCTACCCATAATGATGCCAATGCGGGGCGGGGTCATGGCGGGGGTCATGGTGCTAGTCCTCGATCGCGCTGAGCAACACTTCCATCAAGGGCACATCGGCCATTTCGTCCATGGTGATGGTGTCGCAAATATCGAATTTGGCCCCCACTTCCCCCAGTTGGTCATCCAGGGCTTTCAGGAACGCCTTAGCGCCTTCATCGTTGCCCACTTGGATAAAGGAGATGGCCAGTTCTTCATCGGTTTCCATGCGTTGGGTGGCGGCGACGATCGTTTCAATCACCTCCCGGCGATCGCTGGGTTCCCCATCGGTAATCACCAAAATGGTTTCGCCGCTTTTGGTCATTTGCCCTGCTGCCTTGCGCTGGAAGAAGCGATCGATCGCGTCCTTGAGGGGCGGCATGAGGTTGGTTAGCCCCATGGGATCGTTTTCTAAAAAGATGGTCTCGACTTGGCCCGAAGTCACATTGTCATAGCATTTATAGCGCGTTGAGAAGAGATAGACCGTGATGCCGTCGCTATCCAGGGCTTCGCATTTGCGGGCAACGGCGAGGGTAGATTCTTGGGCTGCATCCCAGCGACTGAGGCCACCGGTTTGGTCTTTAATTGACATACTGCCGCTTTTATCGAGAATAAGCGTGTAGTCACGATTTTTCATGTCTGCCATGGTTTTGGGGAACTAAAGGTTATTGGGAAAGTCTCTCACCGTTGCGGCAACCCGACGGCGACCCGGTGAGAGGAACCCCGGAGCCGTCGATCGCCTAATCTTCGATCGCGTTCATCAACACCTCTGCCAAGGACATTTCTTCCATCTCATCCATGGTGAGGGTGTCACAAATATCAAATTTAGCGCCCACTTCTTCCAGTTGATCATCCAGCGCCTTTAAAAAGGTCGTCGCCCCTTCATCTTGGCCGACCTGGATAAAGGAAATGGCTAGCTCTTCATCGCGATCGAGCTTTTGCGTCGCGCCGACAATCACTTGGGCAACGGCCATGCGATCGTTGGGTTCCCCATCGGTAATCACCAAAATTGTTTCGCCATCCTTATTCAAAGCGCCGCGCACTTTCCGCTCTAGGAAGTTCTGAATGGCATCCCGCAGCACATCGGCGAGATTGGTGAGGCCACCGGGTTTGTGGGTTTGGAAAATACTTTCTACGGTTGCGCTGGTGACATTATCGTAGCGCTGGAAACGGGTGGAAAAAACATAGACGGTAATGCCGTCGGGGTCAAATTTTTCGCATTTGCGGGCTAGGGCCAAGGTGGATTCTTCGGCGGCTTCCCAACGGCTGAGGCCACCGGGTTGATCCGTAATCGACATGCTGCCGCTTTTGTCGAGAATGAGGGTGTAATCGCGGTTTTTCATGGAGGAATCTTGGCTAAAGAGCGGGAACTAAAATCATGGGTACTAACATCGTAGGCACTGAAGCATCGGGTCTATCCACTGGGGTAGGTTAACCGAGCCGGTAGGGGCAATCCCCCCGTGGTTGCCCCGGTTTTGCTGGAAGAGGGTCGGCACAGGGGCACGACCCCTACCGGGATTCTGCCAACTGGATGCTCCCCCGTGGTTGCCCCGGTTTTGCTGGAAGAGGGTCGGCACAGGGGCAGGGTGTATCCCACTTTCGCCTCTGGACAGCCGGTCCGGCTATCCCACAACCACCTTTTGGG
>JBMTWK010000360.1:0-4370 GCA_049452395.1 Prochlorothrix sp.
CTTTACAGTCACTATGGTCTCCAATTCCTCGGTCAATGCTGCTTGGAAGTCCTATACGCCTGATTTGTCGGTTTTGCTGCGGTCTAAGCCCGTTTTGTACCAAGGTCGTTCCCTGGACGATCGCAATCCTGCCACGATCGAAGCCCTGATGCCCCTGTGGCAGTGGGCCTATGACCATTATTTCTGGGTCCAGAGTGATGGTTGGGAGAAGGTTCCGGCGGGGCAGGTGCTGATTGTGGGTTCCCACAATGGCGGGATTGCGGCCCCGGATATGCACATGGCAATTTATGACTGGATGCGGCATTTTGGCCCCCAGCGCCCGGTCTATGGCTTAATGCACCGCTATATTTGGGATATTCTGCCGGGATTCTCCCAAATTGCGACCCAGGTCGGCGCATTGCGGGCGGAGTCTCGCCTTGCCTTGGCTGCTTTTCAGCGGGGGGCGAGTGTGCTGGTCTATCCCGGTGGCGGTCAGGATGTCTTTCGGCCCCACCATCAACGGAACCAAATTTATTTTGCCGGTCGCACGGGGTTTATTAAGCTGGCGCTGCGGGTGGGGGTGCCGATCGTGCCCCTAATCTCTTGGGGTGCCCACGATACGCTGTTTGTTTTTGGCAATTTCTACGAAGAAGCTAAGGCATTTCACCAAAAGCTCGGTCTTCCCTGGCTAGTAGACAATATTGATCCGGAAATCTTCCCCATTTACTTTGGCTTGCCCTGGGGTTTAACCATTGGTCCCCTGCCCAATCTGCCGTGGCCCCATCCCATGCGGCTGCGGATGTGTGAGCCGATCGTTTTTGAGCGGACGGGTCGCGCTGCGGCTACGGATGCTGCCTATGTTCAGCAGTGCTGCGATCGGGTTTATCAGGCCATGCAGAGCGAACTCACGCAACTGGCGGCTGAAGCAGAGTCGGTCATGCGCTAATCGGCCACGCACTAGTAGGTGATGGGGTCGCCCTGGTGCAGAAATTCGACGCTTTTGATAGATTGCCCTTCCTGGGCCAGTAAGGTTTCGCGAATGCCGCCAAAGAGGGCGAATTGTTCGCAACTGCTGAGGGAGGGGAAGCTGCGGGGGGAGTCGGGGGCAAGGCGGAAGTCTACGGTGACGTTTTGGCCACCTTGGCTGGTGCTGACTCGGTAGCCCGCGATCGCGAAATCACTGTTACTTTGGGCCGCGATCGCAGCGGCTACGGCTCCTTCCAAGACACTTTCCTTGGGCACCATGACGGTTTGGGGCAGTAGGGTTTCACAGCGATTATCGATGGTATAGACGGTAATTTCCTGGGTTTCGCCGGTTGCGGCGACGGATTGCGGTTTGCCGAGGGGAGCGGCGGGGCTGTAGAGGCCGTCCAATTCGATGAGGGGATGGGCGGGATTTGCGCCCACGGGTTCCGGGGAGATGACGGTGATGCTGGGGCGATCGGCGGTGGAATCTGCTTCAGGGGGAGGGGCGGGAGCGTTACAGGCCGCGGTGGCGAGGCTGAGGCAGAGGAGGGCGACTTTGGGGGAAAGGTGGAAAAATTTGCGGAAAATCATGGTTGGGTAGGGTTAGGGCAGGGCAGGGTGGGGGATTTTGGCGGATTAGGGGTGGATTAGGGGCTGATTCACAGGGGACGAGGCCGATCGCGGCGGAAATGGCCAAAATTGAGTCAGTTTTTTAAGTGTCTGCCAAGGGTTGCCAAGGGTTGCCAACGGGGCTGCGCCGACCCTCTTCGGCCCCGATCACAGTTTTTGGGCAGCGGCAACTACGGGGGGTTTGCCCCGACCCAGTTGGTTCGATCTCTACAGTGGGATGCTCCCTACCTCAAAATCCCTTCAGGGGTCGTTATAGGCCAACTCCCGCCACGGCATAGCTGCCCACCACTAAATCCTCGCTGGTGGTACAGCGCTGCTGGTTGAGGGCTTGAAGGTAGCGCCACTCATTGTAAAAGCGGTGCTGAAAGTCTAAAATTTCTTGATTGAGGCTGTGGTAGTGGCTCTCGATTTGATCCTCTAGGGAGGGGTGCGAATCTAGGTCCATTTGTAGCAATTCCGCGACGCAACGCTCCAAGGACTCTAGGCGGTGGGTTTGCCAAGAACTGAGCAAATGGCGGCAGCGCTTCTCGCACTCCAGCCGCTCTAGGGTTGCTGCTGCCGATCGAATTCCCAAGTGGGGCCGGTAGAGTTCTACCCGCTGAATGTCCGAGGGTTGGAGAATGCCCATGATGTGAGCATTGGCGGGACGGTTGGGGTCGCTGTCGCCGTGGCCCTGGGGAAGGGGTAGCTCTGGGAGCTTATTTTGGAGCAGGAAGACGAGGTGATCGGGATTTGCGGCTAAATCCCCGGAATTTTGCCGTTCTAGCTCTAGGATCTCCCGCCAGAGAATGCGGTGGCTGTGGATTGTATAGTTGAGCTGCCGATCGCGCAGGGTCGATCGCACCAACTCTCGCACCTCTGGGCAATGGAGATAGATTCGCAGCAACTGGGCCTCTGCCAGTTCGCGCACACTGGCATCACCGGGCTTCGCCCAGCGCTGGGAGCGGCCATGCCACCGTTGTCCCTGGACCTGCAAGCGGAGATCTTCCTCCAGCCGCAGGGCCATCCGCGCCTCTCCTTGGCCCAATAACTCGGCACAACGGTGAATATAGTGGGTACGTAGGGCGGTGTGGGGCAAATTGCCCAAAAGCTTGACAATGCCCTGGATTACGGGCTGGAACTGGTCTGGCTGATTTAAGTCGCAGCCCGAAACCAACTGCTGAATTTGCCAGTCAATCCAGAGCGGGGCCTGATCCAGCAGGTCTTGGTAGTCCCCGGCGGAGTGGCTGTGCAGGTATTCGTCGGCATCCTTGCCACCGGGCAGGTTCATGACCCGCAGTTCGACCTGCCCTTGGTAAGCGAGGCTCTCGACTTCGCCGATCGCCCGCTCCGTTGCTCGACTGCCCGCCCCGTCGGCATCAAAGTTCAAAATAATGCGCTTGGAGTCGGTATAGCGCATTAAGAGCTTGACTTGGTGCAAACTGAGGGCTGTGCCGAGGGCTGCGACGGCGTTGGTCACCCCAGCGGCATGGAGGGCAATTACATCAAAGTAACCTTCCACGACCACCGCCCGATCGGCCTTGGCAATGCTCTGCTTAGCTTTGTCTAGCCCAAAGAGCATCTGCCCCTTGTTAAATAGCTCAGTTTCCGGGGAATTGAGGTATTTAGGGTCTTCCCCGCTGAGGGTGCGCCCCCCAAAGCCAATGACGCGCCCTTGCAGGTCGTGGATGGGAATCATGAGGCGATCGCGGAAACGATCGTAGTAGCCACTGCCGGATTTCCGGGGCAGAATTAGCCCAGCCTGCTCCACCAGTTGCACGGGGTAGTGCTTTTGATCGACGAGGTAGCCGTAGAGGGTGGCCCAACCGGCGGGGGCGTAGCCCAGTTGGAAGCTTTGGATGGTGGAGGGCTGGAGCTGGCGATCGGTGGTGAGGTACTGGAGGGCAGCGGCTCCCTGGGGCTGGTGGAGGGCGTGGCTGTAGAATTGGGCCGTAATCGCCAGAATTTCGTAGAGTTGCTCCCGGAGCGTTAACTGACGTTGCAATTCCTGGCGCTGCTCTGGCTGGAGCGTCTGGATCGGCACTTGGTAGCGGTTAGCCAGATCCAGCACCACATCCCCAAAGGAGGCTTTACCGATTTCCATCAAAAACTTGATGGCGTTGCCCCCGGCCCCACAGCTAAAGCAATAGTAAAATTGTTTGCTGGGGCTAACGGTGAAGCTGGGGGATTTATCGTCGTGGAAGGGGCATAATCCGGTTAAATCCTTACCCTGCTTCTTGAGGACGACATGATCCGAGACGATATCAACGATATCGACCCTGTCCTTAACGGTTTCGATCGTGTCGGGATGGAGGCGGGGGGTAGACATTCAGCCAGGAACTCAACCAGAAACTTAACTGGGAACTAACCAGGAACTTAGCCCGTAAAGGGGGCAAAGTTGGGTTAAAACGGGGGGATAGGGGGACTGTGGGGGATTATGGCCGCAATAAGCTGGAGATCCCAAAGGATTGCTTAGTGAAGGGGGTGGGGATCCAACGGCTGTAATGGGCACAAGTGTATTAATGATGCTTCTAGTTTACGTCCCCTAGGGCGGGTTGACATCGGTGGTTTTGCACGTCCTGCCTGGGGGAAACGGGGCGATCGGGTTGGGCCATTTCTAAGTTGCGGGCTACGAGGAATGGGGTAAGGTTGGGGGGCTAGGCTCGATCGTGGGATCCCTAGGGGTCGTGCCCCCGTGGCTCCCCGCTTCGAGCCAAACCGAGGCAACCAGGGGGGGATTGCCTCTACCCAATCGGCTCATTGCTGAAACCCGGAACTTCTGCCTGAAGGGTAATGCCAAATAGGATGCCTAGGAC
>JBMTWK010000361.1:0-4339 GCA_049452395.1 Prochlorothrix sp.
CCGATCGGAGGGCTGAAACCCTACTAACTTCGTAGACCCCTGAATAGTTACGAATAAACATAGTTTGTGGTGTTGGAGGCAATCCCTAGGCCCAGGTTCCCAAAGTCCGTCGTAAACTTGCTCCACTCCAGATATTCAGCTTGTTGAGCGCGGTTCATAGAACCAATGTATTGTTTTGCCTCAGATTCTCGCGCTTTGTTAGCTTGATTGAGAAAAGAAGGTAAAGCAATGGCTGATAGGATACCAATAATAATAATGACAACTAATAGCTCGATCAGTGTAAAGCCTTCCTGATCGCCTTGACGGCTCGTAAGGGAGTATCGGAGGAACTTGACCTGAAATTCTGACTTCATAGGTCTGAGTCAACTAAGGATTTACGTTGGAAACATTTAGCCAGGTCTTTACTGGGAGGGCTTTGGTCTTTACGCCAAGGTGTGTAAAGCACTCAGCTCAGTTAGATCGGCCCAAGCAGCATCATTCTGACTATGTGTAAAATTATCAGAAAAGTCAACTTGAAAAACCGATAGGGAGTAAAGTGCTATGACTTAGACTCCCTACGGCTTTGGAGATTAACAAAGCAAGAACCTATCTAGAACGTGCTTGACGTTACTCTAGTCGCTCAGCCTTAGCCTCGTCACAGGAGGGAGGCTCTGTGCTAGTGGTTCCGTCGAAGTCAGCAAAATCAGTGCTGATAGCACCAGGAGTGGACTTTTGGCAGATAATGGTAGTGGTGGCTGCTCCAGCAGTACCCGCTTGCTCGGTACCTACGTCAACAACACCCATGTAGGAGCGCAAGGTATCCGTCTGCTTCGGAGAACCTGCACCAATCACGGCAGCACTAAGCATATCTGGGTCACCAGCAGCCAAAACTGCCGCGCCTTCAACGTCTGTCCCTAGCTCATAAGCACCTTCAGTTGAGACATCGGTGGGAGCGCCAAGGGAGTAGACATAGTGAGTGGTGTTGGAGGAAATCCCTAAACCGAGCAAGCCAAAGTCGGTGGTGAAGGAGCTTTTCTCCAAGTAACGAGCTTGCTCAGCACGGTTAATAGAACCGACGTATTGCTTGGCTTCGGATTCGCGGGCTTTGTTGGCTTGGTTGAGGAAGGAGGGGAGGGCAATCGCGGAGAGAATACCGATGATGATGATAACCACCAACAGTTCGATCAGGGTGAAACCTTCATTTTCCCGCTTCTTGAGGAGGTTTTGCAGGAACTTGGCTTGAAATTCAGATTTCATAGGATTTGCGTCCTTAGAGTTATGGATAGGGGGGGTCTTCTTCTTGATGGGGCTATTGTACCCAGCGACCTCAGATACCCTATCACGCTCCCCTAAAAAAATTGTGGGCTGTTTAGCGGAGGCTAGCTTTAGCTGTGGACAGGGTTAGCCCAAGGTGAGCAGCACATGGGTTGATTGCTCCAAACCCCGCAGGGCGCTGGTCAAGAAGGGGGTTGCTTCTGCCTCTGTGGTCGGGTCGCCCGTAACCGGGTTGATAGGGTTGAGGCGCAGGTAGTGGGCAACAAGGGCAGGGAAGGCATAGGGCTGCTCAAACAAGGGCATCAGGCAATAGAGCAGAGGGTGAAGGATTTCTAGGGTGCTGCGCCCTAGGGGGAGCAACTGACTGATGGGGAAGTTTTGGAGGGTTTGGATCGATCGCGCGGCTTGTTCCCGAATTTCGGGGGAGCGGAGGTTGGGGTGGAGATGACGGTGCTGTTTTGCCACTGGGCGGGGGTCCAGTCTGCGGCTCTGGGAGGGGGAGGGGTGGGTTGAGGGTGACCGCACCAGAAGTCTAGGAGGCGATGGATGGGCTGGAGGTGGTCAAAAAGATGGAGTTGGGTGGGCCGATCGACCTCTGGTAGCGCCATGGCCAAAAACGGCGGCAGGTTGTCCGGCTCTTGGAACAAGCTGGTGAAATCCCAGGTTCTCCAGTCCACCATCTCGATGAACTCTAGCTGGGTGGTTTCCAGGAGTTGGAAGATTTCGGGGAAGGTAAAGTCCCGATCGCCCTGGAGCATAAAATTCATGCGAATCGCTTCATCAGCGGCGGGGGACGGTTCCTGCACATTGCGCTGGGAAGACCAAACCTGATTTTTTAAGCTGATCCCATCCTTCAGGGCTGTGAAAATCTCCCGAATAATCTCTACTTCTAGTTCTCCTGCCTCTGCATGGAAAATCCCCATTTCCTTGAGGAGGGCTTGGGCTTGGTAGAAGTTGTGGCGCTGAAACTGGCTGTGGAAATTGCCGCGAATAATGCCTTGGGGGGTGAGTAAGGACTGGAACATCTGGAGAAAGGGCAGCGGATCGGCTACTAGATACAAAACCTCGTCACAGGTAATGAAATCGAACTGGTAACCCAGACTCGGTAAATCCTCAAGGTTGAGGCAGTGGAACTCGACGCGATCGTCTAGCTTGTGGTACTTCGCCCGCTCCTGGGCCAGGGCGATCGACTTGGGCGAAAAATCCACCCCGATCACCTTAGCACCAGGATGGTTCTGGGCCAGCGCTAGGGTTTTGAAACCACTGCCACAGCCCATATCCAGCAAAACCTTATCCTTTGGATCTAGGACTTGGCCGTAGCGCAAGTAGTAGGGGGTGGTGAAGTTGCGATCGGCTAGGGTTTGGGGATGGGTTGGTAATGTCTCGACGGGAACATAGGGGTAAGGATCCGTGTTGTATTGCTGATAAACAGCGGCGTTGTGGGCTTCGGGGGACTCAAAGGGACTCAGGCTCAAGGGGCTGACGGCTCCGGTTAGGGTTAAAATTCTGACGATAGCTTACCCCAATCGATCGGGTACGCTGTCTTTGACTGCGCTGGGGCACCCCTCATCCCCCAGCCCCTTCTCCCCAAATGGGCGAAGGGGAGCAAGAATCTTCAAAGTCCCTCGCCCCCCCTAGGAGAGGGATTTAGGGTGAGGGTCTCGGAAAAGTTGCTCATCACGTCCTTTTCGCCCCTCCCTGCCATGAACCCAGCCCCCTTTCTCCAAACCCTGCCCCAGCAGTACCACAACTGGGATACTGAGGAGGTTCAGCCCCGAAATCCTGATTTTGGGCAGATTTTAGCCCAAGTGCCGGGGATGACGACGGCCAATGTGCAGCAGTTGCTCAATGCGGCGGTGGCGGGGTTGGGGGAGGAGGAGATTTACTGTGAGATTGGCACCTATTTAGGTTCAACACTGATCGGTGCCCTGTGGCAGCATCCCCAGGTTATGGCCTATGCGGTGGATAATTTTGCGGAATATAACCCCGATGGCAGTAACTACAGCCAATTGGTGGCGAATTTGGAGCGCTTTGGGCTGGAGGAGCAGGTTTATTTTTTTGATCAGGATGTGGAGGAGTTCTTTGCGGATCTGCGGCAACTGGAGGATCCCCCCAAGATTGGGGTTTATTTCTATGACGGTGCCCACGATTACCGATCGACCCTGATGGGGTTGCTGCTGGTGACTCCCTTCTTGGCCGATGAAGCTTTGATTATTCTCGATGATGCTAACTGGCAGTCGGTGCAGCAAGCGATCTGGGACTTTATTGCCAGCCATCCCCAGTGTCGGAGTGTGTTGGAACTGTCCACGCCGATCGCCCGCTATCCCACCTTTTGGAACGGCATTCAGGTTTTGGCGTGGAACCGGCACCAGCCCCAGATTGTTGCGCCTGAACTCCTACAGCAAAAGCGCCAGCAGACTTTGATTACGGACCTCTACAATCTGCAAATGCAGGAACAGGCGGCAGAACAGGTGAAGGGGCTATATTTTGAGGCGTTGCACTGGCAGAAGGTGCAGGATTGGCAACGGGCGATCGAGGCTTATCAGCGCTACCTGGAACAGCGGCCCCAGGATGGGCGGGCGTGGCTGAATTTGGGCAATGTCTATATGGTGCAGGGTGAGGGCGATCGGGCGCGGCCCTGTTTGCAGCAGGCGGCGTTGCGGGGGGTTGAGCATCCCAGTCTCTATTTAAATGAGGGGAATTGTTTAATGGCGGCGGGGGAGATTGGGGCGGCGATCGATCGCTACCGCCAGGGACTCCAGCAGTTTCCCGACTCGGAGGATTTGCAGGCTAATCTGCAACTGGCTGAGGCCATTCAAGCCAATCCGGGGCCGTTTTATCACAAGGAGGGCGATCGTCTCTTCCAGGCCCAACGCTATTCTGAAGCGGCCCAAGCCTACCGCCTTGCTTTGAATGATTGGATCGCTGCGACTTCGCTCAGCGATCGGACTGCGATCGGTGGCCAACCTTTGCTGAGTGACCCAACCACGATTAGTGACCAGACTACGATCCGCGATCGGACTGCGGCCAGTGAGCAGACTACGATCGAGACCCGTCTTGAGAGCCTTTATAGCCGCCTCTATTA
>JBMTWK010000362.1:0-4327 GCA_049452395.1 Prochlorothrix sp.
GGTCGCTGAAACTCCTGCCTGACAAACCTTTCACGACTTTTCTGCACCACTAAGGCGAACCCTATGAATTTAGTGCCGAAGCCCTAGAAATGGTTCAGGGCATTGTCGATCAAGTGGCGATCGCCATCGCCCAGTCGATCTTGCTGGATCAAATGCGGATTCAGAACCACCACGAATCCACCTTAAACGCCCTCACGCGCCTGCTCTACCGGACCCCCAATATTGAGCTTCAGTCCGCCCTAGAAGCCACCGTAGACATCTTCAATGGCTGTGGGGGACGGCTCTATGTTTTGGACAACAGTAAGATTCATTTGCCGGAGCAACACGCCGATCAGGTGCAGTCCAGCATTTTTCGGGAAGGGCCAAAAATTTACACAACGGGCAGCCAACCCGACAGCCTCGACGACAGCCGCGATCTCCCCCTAGAAGACAGCCTCATTTTCCAGAACTATCTCCAGTCCCTCACCCACCCCGCCCCCAATCCCAAACCCGATGGGGCATGGCGCACGACCTCCGCTACTGGCACCCCTGTCCCAGCGTCTTCTCTCCCAACGTCTTTGACCTCAGCCCCCCAAGTGCCCCTGCCCCTGCAACATCTCCGGGCAACCTATAACCTGACAACGGCCACCTCGGTCAGTTCGCCGTCGGGGGTCTGGGCAGTGGGCGATCTGTACCAAGAACCCCTCCTGCGCCCCGTCAGTATGGCCTTCCAGGGGACCAAGATCCGCAGTCTGCTAGTAATTCCCCTGGTCCAGGGCAATGAACTCTTGGGCTGTTTGACCCTCTTTCGCAACGAGGTGGATCAGGAACTGTTGTGGGCAGGTGCCCAGGATCCCGACAAACGCCAAATGGCCCCCCGTCAGTCCTTTGATATTTGGCGACAAATCAAGAAAGGGCAAGCCCAATCCTGGGAAAGCAAGGATGTGAGCTTAGCCCAGCGCGTCGGGGAATGTTTTGCCGCCGCCGTCAAGCAATATCACCTCTATCAACGGGTGCAAATCCTCAACCAGAGCCTGGTGCGGCAGGTGGAAATCCGGACCATGGAGCTGGAGCACTCCAACCGCATGGTGCAGCAGCAGCAAGCCCTCGCCCGCATTCTGGCTAAGCTGCAAAAGGCGACGGACATCGCGAGTGTGTTTCGATCGGCCACGGATGAAGTGCGGCAACTGCTGGGGATCGATCGGGTGGCGATTTATCAATTTGACGACGACTGGGGCGGCGGCTTTATTCGGGAGTACGACTCCGTGAGTCCCGGCTGGCGGCATCTGATCTTGGCAACGCGATCGGACTGGAACGACTCCTACCTCCAGGAAAGCCAGGGAGGACGCTACCAGTTTCACGAGATTTCTGCCGTGGAAGATGTTTACAAGGCCAACTTATCGGCTTGTCACCTGGAAATCTTAGAAAATTTCTATATTCGCGCTTTTTTGGTGGTTCCCATCTTTGTCAGCCGCAACCTCTGGGGCCTCTTGGGCGTTTATAGCCATGACAACCCTCGGCCCTGGCAGGAGTCGGAAATTGTCTTTACCACACAAATTGCAGCCCACCTAGGCACTGCCCTGCAACATAACGCCCAATTCCTCCAAACCCAGCGGGAAGCGGAGCGAGTGCCCTTCATGCTGGAACAACAGCAGACCCTAGCCGGGGTCATCAGTAAAATCCGCGAATCCCTGGATTTAGATCAAATTTTTACAACCACGACCGAGGAAGTGCGCAAACTGCTCCAGGCCGATCGGGTGGGGGTGTTTCAGTTTCTACCGGGAACCCATTGGACTGAAGGGGAATTTGTGGCGGAGAATGTGGCCCATGGCTATCGATCGGCCCTAGAAGCCAAGGTTCAAGATCACTGCTTTGGGGAAAATCATCGCCACCGCTACCAAGACGGGGCCATTCAAGCCGTCGCTGATATCTACGACACAAACCTGAGCGATTGCCACCGATCGATCCTCGCTGAGTTCCAAGTGCGGGCCAATCTTGTTGTACCCCTCACCCTAGGTCAGGAACTCTGGGGATTGCTCTGTATTCACCAATGTTCCGGGCCTCGGCAGTGGAAAACCTGGGAAATTGAGTTTGTACAGCAAATTGCAGGCCAGTTGGGCGTTGCACTGCACCAAGCCCAGTTGCTGCGGGAGTCCCAAGACAGCCAAATTCTAGCCAATACCGCAAACCGGGCCAAAAGCGAGTTTTTAGCCAATATGAGCCACGAACTGCGCACACCTTTGAATGCGGTTTTGGGACTGTCCGAAGGACTGCGGGAGGGGGTTTATGGCGAATTGCAACCCTATCAGGCCCAGGTTCTGGCAACGATCGAAAAAAGTGGGCAGCATCTGCTCGCGCTGATCAACGATATTCTTGATGTGGCCAAGATTGAGGCCGGAAAAATTGAATTGGAACTCGTCCCCGTTTCCCTCCAGAAACTCTGCAACACCAGTTTGAACTTTGTCCAGCAGGCCGCCCACCAGAAGAACCTCAAGCTGAAGCTCAGTCTGCCGGACTCCCCACCCCGCATTATTCTCGGAGAGCTACGGGTCCGACAAATTCTCTTGAATCTGCTCAGTAATGCCGTCAAATTTACACCGGACGGCGGGAAAGTCAGTTTAATTGTTGATTTCAAGCCTGAGCAAGAAATAGTTCAGTTCCAGGTGAAGGATACCGGGATTGGCATTGCCCCGGAAAACTTGACAGAATTATTCCAGCCCTTTGTGCAAATCGACAGTAGCCTCAGCCGCCAATACAGCGGAACGGGCCTAGGGCTGGCTCTGGTGAAGCGGCTCGTGGAAATGCATAAAGGAACCGTCACAGTAACGAGCATTTTGGGGGAAGGAAGCTGTTTTACGGTGGTTTTACCCTACCAAAAGCCAAAACATCCCTCCCATC
This sequence comes from Prochlorothrix sp., assembly GCA_049452395.1. Classification (GTDB taxonomy): domain Bacteria; phylum Cyanobacteriota; class Cyanobacteriia; order Prochlorotrichales; family Prochlorotrichaceae; genus Prochlorothrix. The sequence goes on from JBMTWK010000362.1 coordinate 2,878, forward strand.
TCCAAACTACCCCAGCCCCCCTTTCCGCTGCCCCACCCGCGATCGCCGAGGCCCCAGCCCCAGTCTTTCCCCCTGAAACGCCCCCCGCCGCAGATCCCCTAAATCCTGCGGGCGATCTTGGCAACCTGCCTCCCTTAGCCCCAGAAACCTCCACCTCAGAGGCGCTGACCCTAGATGCCTTGGTCCTTGACAATCCTGCATCCCCCTCGCCCCTCGCGGCCCAGTCCCAGTCCTATGTCCAGTTCCCCCCCCAACCGTCTAACCTAACTGATCCGGCTGACCCGTCCCCCGATCGCCCTAACCCTAGCCCCGCAGCGGAAACCCCCGCCCCCGCCCAATCCCCCGACCTAACCCAAACATTCTCCCCATTTGACGACCTCCAGCCCACCTCATCCCTGGATTTAACCCCTAATCCAAGCCTTCCCCGCTTAAACGTCAACATATCCTGTGGGGATGGGACGAAACCGCTGGTGTTGCTGGCCGAGGATAATATCGCCAATATCGACACCTTCTCCAGTTATCTCAGCTACCGGGGCTATTGCTTGATTGTTGCCAGTGATGGTTACGAGGCGGTGCGCTTAGCCCAGGAGTATAAGCCCCAGGCGATTTTGATGGATATTCAAATGCCGGGGATGGACGGACTGGAGGCGATCGCAGTCATTCGCCAGATTCCAGAACTAAAAAACGTCCCAATTCTGGCCTTAACGGCGCTGGCCATGGCGGGCGATCGGGAGCGCTGCCTAGAAGCTGGCGCAACGGAGTACCTCTCCAAGCCGGTGCGAATGCAGTACCTCCACCACACCCTGCAAACCTTACTGAAGGCCAACGCTGAGACTTAACCATGACCGATATGGTAGGGGCGGGTTTAACCCCCAAAATCACGCAAACCACCCAAAAATTATAAAAACTCGCCCTCTTTTATTGATTAACCCCCATGATCAACCTTTAACAAAATTGGTTGGATATCCTAAATCGTCCAGGGCGGGTTTATGACAATAGCCGCTGGGTGTCATCAATCGTTCCAAAAAACCGCCCCTACACCAGAAATACGATCGGGGGGAGACCCTAGAACGAGCTACACCCAGCTTTGAGGTTAGCTTCAGCAAAATTCGCCCAAAAGCAGCTACATCACCAGATAATCGGCGGCAACCCAGTAGCCATTACTAAGCTGGCTCCAGCCGTTTTCACTGTGACCCGATAGTTCCACCGTCGTGCCATCGGCCAACAGATCCACCACTTCACCCCCCGGTGCTTCCCGCACCAACAGCGGACTCCCCAAAGTAGAGACCTGGGCCAGACGTGCTTCGGTGGTTTGGGCATTGGCCTCAATGACATCCACGGTCGCCGCATCCACATCGCCCCCATCCACAGGGACCACATAGTCCGCCGCAACCCAGTCTCCCCAGGCCAGTTGAACCCAGCCCGTTGCCGTGACTTGGCCCGTGGTTTC
>JBMTWK010000363.1:0-4322 GCA_049452395.1 Prochlorothrix sp.
GCTCGTTGTATTTTAGTTTGCCAAAACCGATCCTGCCAGCGTAACGGCTCCGCAGCAGTGCTAGAAGCATTTCAAGCCCTAAATCTCCCCCAAGTCTTTGCCAGTGGTAGCGACTGCCTGGGCCAATGCAGTTCCGGCCCCACGGTGCAGGTCTTGCCCGATCGAACCTGGTACTGTCGCATCACAGTCCCGGATGTCGCCACGATCGCCCAACAACACCTCCAGGCCGATCGGCCCGTCCAACACCTCCTCCACCCCCGCTTCCATCCCCCCAGCACGGAATAAAAAAGAACAAGATTAAGAATCTAAAGTGGAGGAATCCAAAGGTTGAGAGTCTGAAGATGCGGAGTCTGAAGATATAGAATCTGAAGACGGAGAATCCGAAGATGGAGCGTCCAGAGCTTGGGAATCCGAAGGCAAATCATCCGAAAATAGAAAATCCAAAGGTAAAACGCTCAGTTGAACTCGATCGTACAGTTCAGCAACTTCAATTTCAAAGGGAACAGCCTTTAGGGTGAGCATGGCGCTTAAATCGTTATAAAAGCTGTACATCCAGGTCTGATCGTCCTGTTTCCAGTAATGATCGACCCAAGCTCGATATTGGTTGATCAAAATATACTCTTGGAAACTGGGTAGCGTCTTATAGTTCGCAAATTTATCAGTCCGATCGTGTTCTGCGGTCGAGTCCGACAAAACCTCCACAATCAGCACCGCATCCAGCAATGTATCGGTTCGCCCCGGCATAAGCTGAATTTCGCCCTGGGTCACGAGAATATCGGGATAGGTATAGCGGTTAGCTTCAGGAATCTGAAGCCGCTGATCGGTCATAAAAATATCATAATCAGTCTTTTTGAGTGCAAAATAGAGGGCTGCGTAAAGGTTTCCTGCAATACGGTTATGGTTAGGGGTTCCGCCGACCATAGGGGTGATTACTCCATTGCTATATTCGTGTTTGTCCGTGGCCTTGGCTTCCAGAGCAAAGTAGGCTTCGACAGTGGCAGTTTGGGGTTGAGCCGGGGGTTGCGTGTGCGACTGTGTTTGGGCTGGCGGTTGCAGTTGGACGGGGGAGGGGGGGAGTTGAGCAATCATAGAGTCAAGGAGGGTGAGATTGTGGGATCGATCGTACCGCAAGCGCTAGGCAATGGCATAGCCCCTCAGGGATGCACTATAGTGCCCTGGGATCGTCAAAACAGAGGGGGAGGGCGATCGTAAACGTGGTACCTTCCCCCGGTTCCGACTCAGACCAGAGGCGACCCCGATGGCGATCGACCACCACCTGATAACTAATAGACAAGCCCAAACCCGTCCCTTTTCCGACTTCCTTGGTCGTAAAAAACGGATCAAAGAGCTTTGCCTGGATTTCTGGCGGAATACCGGTACCATTGTCGCGAATACGGATATGGATTTCGGGAGTAGGGTGCTGGGGGATAAGACAGGTTTCGATCGTGATCACCAAGGGAGGCGACGGGACTCCCTCGACGTGCTGGCGTAAATTAGGTGTTAATAAAGCTTCTTTCTCTGTAAAGCCATTACTTTGAGCCTCAATCTGCTCAAACCACTTACCCTCTAGAGCATCAATGGCATTGGCAATTAAATTCATAAAGACTTGGTTCAGTTCACTGGCAAAGCAGGTAATTCGCGGAAGCTGCCCATAGTGCTTCATCACCTCAATTTCAGGCCGATCGGGCTTCGCCTTGAGCCGACTTTGCAAAATCATCAGCGTACTCTCCAGCCCCTCATGGATATCCACCGCCTTATGCATTGCCTCATCATGGCGCGAAAAGTTACGTAACCCCTGAACAATCTTACGAATGCGATCGCTGCCCACCTTCATAGACTGGATCATTTTGGGCAAATCTTCCTGGATAAACTCTAAATCGATTTCCTCAGCCAGATTCAAGACTTTCTCCGGCACCTCAGGCACATATTCACCATAGACTTCAATCAAACGCAGCAAATCATCGGCATAGCTACTCACATGCTCCAGATTTCCCGCAATAAAGTTCACCGGATTATTAATTTCATGGGCTACCCCCGCCACCAACTGCCCCAAACTTGACATTTTCTCGGTTTGTACCAGTTGGCTTTGGGTTTTTTGCAGGGTTTTTAGGGCTTCTTGCAGCTCTGCCGACTTTTCCCGCTCCCGCACTTCCGACTCCTGCCGTTCTCGCACCTCTGCTTGAAGTTGGGCAGTCCGTTCCTCCACCTGCACCTCCAGGTTACGGGAATAGTCCTGAAGCTGTCTGTAAAGCTGAGCATTTTCCAGGGAGATTGCTGCTTGGCTAGCAATTAAATAAAGGATATCCAAGCGATCTTGGGTGAAAACACCGCTAGTTAGACTATTTTCCAGGTAAAGAACCCCAATTAGCAGCCCTTGGTGCAGAATTGGCAGACACAGCACCGATCGGGGCTTTTTCTCCTGAAGATAGGGATCCTGGAAGCGGCTCGGCTTAAAGGCTCGTAAACTGGAGGACTCCGACTCCGGTGGCGCAGGATTGAGATCGCCGCCGGTTTCATCCATGAGCAGCGGCTTTTTCAGGCGAGCGACATAGTTGAGCAGCTTCACCGGGAGATTGTGGACCTGGGTCAAGGGAGGGGAGGGCAGGGGGCGAATTTTGACCTGATTGGGACGGGTGGGATGGGGCAGCGCTTGCACCTCAACACAAAGCTGATTACCCCGTTGCAGCAGCAAGGCACCGATTTCAGCCCCCGCATGTTCCAAAACCAACTGCATAAACTTCATTTGCAACTGATCAAGCTGAATTTCTCCCGATAGCACCTGGGAAGCCTTCAAAATAATTTGCAGATCCAAGGCATTACTGGCCGTCACTGCATCCGTTGCCGATCCCAAACTGGAACCGTGGCCCGCACCATACCCAGGGCCAAAGGTTGCTCCAAAGGTAGAGTTTGCCTTAGGATTCAGCGCAGAACTTAAGCTTGAGCTAAGCCCAGCCTCGATCGCCGCTGTCTGTCCCCAACTTTGCCCAAAACTTAAGGGATTGAGCCAATTACCGTAGCGACGCTCCAGATCTTCAACTTTCGCCTGGGCACCCCAGCGACCGTAACCATAGTAGGCTTGGGTAAAGTAGGTTTGGGCAATGCGATCGCGGCCCCACTCCACACAGAACAAGGCAGCCCGCTCCGCAATCAGGGCTTCTTCCTGGCTATATTGGTGCTCATTGGCCAATTCCAGCGCCCGATCGTAGGCTTCCAAGGCCGATCGATGGTCCCCCATCACCCGAAACCATTCGGCCTCCACCAATTCATAGCGGTGTTGGTGATTTTGGGGCACATAGGACATCCAAGTGGCAATTTCCTGCTGGTTTTTCGTCACACGCTCCTGCTGCTGCTCCCCTAGCCCCTGTCCTAAACCCAGGGCGGCTAAAACAACCAGAGAGTCGTACCAGTAGAACACCGACAGCAGAAACATCGATGCAATCCCATCCCAATGTTCACGGGCCAAGGGCGCATAGACCGCAGCACTGGCATAGTCCCCAAAACCATAGCTCAGCATTAACTTACAGAGGTAGAAGTAGGCTAGAGTCGTGCGGTTGTTAGTTTGCTGGTGTTGGGGCAGCATCACCGTTTCATTGTATAAACTGCCCAGAATTTGGGTCGGATTGGCGCTATAACCCAACCAGTTAAAGACCACCTGTCGCAACAGTTGAAACTGCACAATCAAATGCTCTTGGCGAAACTGCACCATGGCCTCGCCATAGTCTGCCAGGAGCTGATCCACCTCTTCTAAAGACTTCCCCGTTAGAAAAGAGTTCAAACAGAGGGTCATGGCCGAATATCCAGCGTATTCCAGGTTTCCCGCCTCTAAACAGAGTTGGTAGGTATGGCGCAAGGGATCGAGGGTTGCCTGGACGGGCCGGTGCCACACATCAATAAATCCCTGGGCCACAAAGCGAACACAGCCTAAAATCGGCTTAGCTTCTAGTTTTTCGGCTAATTCTAAGGCCAGAGTGCTGAAAGCATAGCTTAAGTCAATATTTTTCTCCATCACGCAGAGAACATAGGCCGCAAGTCCATACCCCAGGGGAGAAGTATAGGTATTGCCATAGGCCATGGATAGCTCTGTGAGCGTGAGCGCTAACATAGCTTGGAGAATGGGAGAAATTGAATAGGCAGCGGGGGCAACCGTCGGTAAAATCGCCATGACCGCCAATTTAGCCGGATCGGTCATGGGCGGCAGATTCAATAGTTCTGTGATCGGTTGGGACTCCAGGTGCTGATGTAGGCGGACGAGGGCAGCGCGTAGATCTTGGGGGGTGAGGGAGGGTGAAAGGTTAAGGCTGGGATCTAAGCTATGAACCAGC
>JBMTWK010000364.1:0-4315 GCA_049452395.1 Prochlorothrix sp.
CAAATCCAGATCAAAGATATTCAAGCCGTAAACGGTTTGTTGGGGGTTGATAAACAAGGATTGGGCCAAATCCAGATCAAAGATATTCAAGCCGTAAACGGTTTGTTGGGGGTTGATAAACTTGGTAAACTGCCGAAACTGGCCGATCGCGTTGACAAAAAAGAGAGGCAGCGGTAAATTTCCCCGGTTTAGAACCGCAGCGCTTAGCCATGCGGCTTGGGTAGCAGACTGAGTTGCAGCTTGGGTAGCAGAGGCATCGGTGTCGAGGAATTGGGCCAACTGACCCAGGGTGGGATATTGGAACAGATGCCGTAAACGCAGGTGGGGGAAGTGGGGACTGAGGGCGACCGCGATTTCCATGGCGAGGAGGGAGTTACCCCCCAAATCGAGAAAGTGGGACTCTGGGGTGAGTGATTCGACCTTAAGGTAGCGTTGCCAGGTAGAACTGAGAATTTTGGCGGCTGGGCTTTTGAGGCTGAGTCTAGAGATAGATACAGCAGAATCTGGGGTTTTGTCCGCTCCTGGGCTAGAACGCGACACCCTGCTCTCCGGCGAGAACCGCTCAGGCAGGGGTAGCGCACGGCGATCGACCTTGCCATTGGCAGTTCGGGGCAGATCCGGCAGCAGCATAAAGGCGCTGGGAATCATATAGTCCGGCAGCGATCGGCGCAGGAATTGACGCAAATCCTGGACCGTTGGCGGATTTTCCGCCTCTAAAGCAACACCATAGCCCACTAAGGCCGGATTAGACACCACTGGCGGTTCCCACAGCCGCACCACAGCCAGATCGATCTGGGGATGTTGCTCCAGCGCCTGCTCCACTTCCCCCAACTCCAACCGATGCCCCCGCAGCTTGACCTGATAGTCCACCCGCCCCAAAAACTCCAGCCGCCCCTCCCGGTGCCACCGTCCCCGATCGCCCGTGCGATAGAGCCGTTGGGGTTGGGGCTGGGTAGGATCTACAGCCAAGCCTGGAAAGCGCTCCGCCGTTAACTCAGGCCGCTGCCAGTAGCCCTGGGCCAGTCCCGCCCCTCCCAGGTAGATTTCCCCCGGTTGACCGGCGAGACAGGGCTTTTGGGCCGAATTAAGGATATAAACCTGGGTATTTGCCAGGGGAAAGCCAATGGGAAGGGCCGGGGCACGATCGTAGGTGTGTAACAAATCTGCACTGATGGGCTGAATCAGGGACCAAATAGTGGTTTCCGTGGGGCCGTAGAGGTTCCAGACCTTGCCCTGGGGACCAGCAGCCGTCAGCAAAAAGCGGGCGATCGTCGGGGTTAGGGCTTCTCCGCCGCACAGCAGTTGAGGTTTGAACGGCGATCGTGAAGAGACAGCCTGGGACTGCGGTTTAGAAGCAGTAGCACTGTCTTCGGCCCATCCCTGCCACTGGGCCAGCCGTAGCAGTTGCCAAGTCGTGGGAGTGGCTTGGATCACCGTAGCTTGGAACTGTTCAATCAGTTGGGCCAGCAGAAATGCATCCCGTTGGCTAGCTTGGGGCGCGATCGCCACCGTAGCCCCCACAATCAAGGGCAGAAGTAGCTCTAAAGCTGCAATATCAAAGGAAAGCGTCGTCAGAGCTAGCCAAGTGTCCTGGGGGGCAAGCTGGAGGTAGTCTTGCATCGACTCCAGGAAGTTGACCAAGCTCCCATGGGCGATCGCCACTCCCTTAGGTTTACCCGTAGAACCAGAGGTATAAATGAGGTAGGCGAGATCGGTGGCTTTGGGGCTAGGATTGAGACCAGAGAAACTCAGATCATCAGGATTTAAAGCCTCTAAGCCGGACTTTTGCGGGTCTGGATCTGGCTGGGCAGGATTTGTTAGCGACAAACGGGTGAGCGACAAACTTGGGATGCCTTGCCAATCAACTTGGGTAGCCTTTGCCTCCTGCTCCTGAGACTCCGCCTCATCGGTGAGAATCAAGCTTAAATCAGCATCAGTGGCCATAAATTGCAGCCGATCGGCGGGGTAGCTGGGATCCAGGGGAACATAGGCCGCACCACTACGGAGAACCCCTAAAACTGCCGTCACTAACTGCACCGATCGCCCTAGCGCTAAACCGACCCGCTGCCCTGGACCAATGCCCCGCTGCCGCAGAAACCCCGCAATTTGCTCAGATTGCGCCATTAGCTCCCCATAGGTCAGTTCCACCTGCTGATTCGTGCTTTTAACCCCAGATTCAGCCTGCTCTACATCACGCTGCGGCCCACCAGAGGTAGCAATTACAGCCAGCGCCTGGGGCGATCGCTGGGCTTGGGCGGCAATTAAATCCACCACGGAGCCGGGGGAGTAGGACGTGGCGATCGGGTTCCACTGGCGCAACCACTGGCTAAGTTGGTCAGGGGAAAGGAGCGGTGCTTGGGAAACAGGGGTCTGGGGTTGGGCCGTGAGGTGGCGGGTCAGGGTCTGAAACTGCGCCAGAAGGGCCGAAATGGTTTCAGCATCAAACAGATCGGGGTTATAGTCCAGAAAGCCCTGTAAAGCGGTGCCAGAGTCCCAAAGGGAGAGGGTTAGGTCAAAGGGGGAGTGATGGAGGAAACAGGGCCAAAGCGGGGCTATAGTCTGAGAATCAGGGCTAGACTGAGCATCGCTTAAACTATCGGCATGAATCGGTGATTCATAGCCCAAGGGTAAGTTATAGCCTAATAAAGCAGGATCCTGTTGAGGGCCAAAGCGGAAGAGCACTTGGTACCACGGGGTATAACTGGTGCTGGGGGAGATTTGAAACTGTTGGAGCAGGGATTCTAGGGGAAAGGTGGGGGATGTGGTGATCTGGGTATAGATTTGAATAATTTGATGCAGAAACTGCTGAAAACTTAGATTCTGCTCTGAATCTAGACTAAAAGCCTGAATTTGCGATCGCAGGGCCACAATTTCAGTCCCCGGACCCACAGGACGCAAAACCGAAGTCTTTTCCTGATTCGATCGACGATCCCGATCGCCAGAACTCCCCCCCTCTTCTGGGTACCATTGGCTCCATTGATCCTGGGGATAGCCAATGACTAAATCGGGCTGATCACTGTAGCGATGCAAAAAGACAAGGAATATCGCCAAAAGTGTATTTTCTAAGGTGCAAGCCTCTTGCTGTGACAGCTTCAGCAAAGATTGACGCAAATCTGGCTCCCACTGGAAGGTTACGCCACAGCGTTGAAAGCGGGGCTGGGACGGTCGAGGCCGATCGCTGGGCAGTTCCAACAACAGCGGTGCCCCCTGTAGATGCTGGAGCCAAAATTCAAGGGTTGCCGCTTCAGAGCTTGCAGAATTGCTTGCAGAGTTAACCGCAGGATGAATCGTAGTGTCAGTTACAGCATTAGTCACAGAACTAGTCGCAGAATTTGCAGAACTTGCCGCAGAATGAATCTCAGCTTTAAGCGACTGTCCCGGCAGCGGCGATCGGGGCATTAATCGGGGCCAAACACTCCCTTGGGGCAAATTTGGCGGAATCTGGCCCGTAAATTCTTCATACATCTCGGCATAGGCCACGGCCAACTCCTGCCGCAACTGCTCCACCGACCACTCATCCACCACAATGCCATGGAACACCATCACCAAAACAGCTTCGGTATTCTCGGTGGCCCCACTATCCCCGCTAGCCCCGCTATCCATAGTCTCGCCATCTATAGCCCCGCTATCCGTAGCCTCGCCATCTATCACCCCCCGATCTGTCACCTCCTGACCCGTCACCCCCTGATTTGTCATCTCCTGACTGCTTGCCCCACTTTCTAGCCCCCACTGCCACACCAACACCCCCGATCGCACCGGGGGCGCTTGACTTAAATCAAAGGGGGGATCCCAAAGAGGGCGGACTGCCGCTAAAACAGAATCCTGGCCAGCCTGGGGCACAGGAACAAAAAATTCGGCTAGATCTAGCCTAAAAGATGGCAAAATTGCTGTTTTGGGTTGGCCCTGAACCCAGGGAAAATAGGTCCGAAGGCTGGGATGGCGATCGATCACCTGGTGCAGTGCCTGCTCTAGGGCTGCACGGTGCCACGGAGAGCCTAAGGGCAACGTCAGCAAAAGATGATAGACGGGCTGGGGCCATGCCCGCTGCTGGGCCAACCATAGCCGCTCCTGATACACCGACAAAGATCGATCGCGGGCCGAAGACGTTACAAAAGAAGAGGAGGTCACCATTGGGGCGGGCAAAGGGGGGTAGAGGGTAGGAAAAACAGCCGCACAGGGGGGTTAGGCTGGGCTAGGGTGACATAGCAAGGCTAACAAGTTGGTTTAGGGTTTGTCGTGAATATTTATCGTAAATGTGTCGTGAGAGCTGATTTACGAAGTCGCTGAAACGCAGTCATAGCAGGGGTTTTGCAAA
>JBMTWK010000365.1:0-4313 GCA_049452395.1 Prochlorothrix sp.
ATGGAGGTAAGCGGACTCGAACCGCTGACCCCTTGCATGCCATGCAAGTGCTCTACCAACTGAGCTATACCCCCCTAGGCTTTTGCAAGCTTTCGGAACGCTGGAGCAGTAACTTTAAGGTTGATTGGATAAACCTTAAGAGCGGGACTGCCGTTGAGCGCATTAATAAATTTGCCTTAAGGGGAGATCTTTTGTCAAGCGTTTTGGCAAGATTTTTTTGGCAGGATTTTTGGGGGAGAGGGTTTGGGTTGGCTTTTGGGGGTGGGGGTGGGGTTAGGCTCAGCGCTTGGGGGGCTGTGTTACCCTAGGGGCTTCTGGGTCTTTAGGGATCTGGGTTTGTGATGCATCCGTGGTCTGTGACCTGCGAGTTTGAGGTTGATGAGATGGCGATTATTTCCTCCAAGGGATCTGGCAAGGGATCGGGTACCCCCCAGCCGGAGGGTCCCCCCAATCCAGCAGAAGCCACAGGGGCGGACACGGCTTCAGATACCGCTAAGGCTGCTAAGGCCGATCGGTCTCGTCAGCGCTCCTCCCAGGCCGATCGATCGAAGACCCCACCCACTGGATCGGCTGCTCTGGATTGCCCCGCAGATCGCGATCTCCTCACCCCTGAAGAACGCCCCGAAGAAGCCAGCAAATCCGATGAATCCCTGCGGCCCCAGTCGATTCAGGACTATGTGGGCCAAAAATCCCTCAAAGAGGTGCTGAGCATTGCGATCCAAGCGGCGAAGGCCCGTCGGGAAAGTTTGGATCACCTGTTGCTCTACGGTCCTCCCGGCTTGGGGAAGACAACGATGTCCTTGGTGTTGGCCCAGGAGATGGGAGTGAATTGTAAGATTACGACTGCGCCTGCCTTGGAGCGACCGAGGGATATTGTGGGCTTGCTGGTGAGCTTGGAAGCGGGAGATTTGCTGTTTATTGATGAGATTCACCGTTTGCCCAAGGTAACGGAGGAAATTCTCTATCCGGCGATGGAGGATTTTCGCATTGATATCACGATCGGCAAGGGCCAGGGTGCCCGTACCCGCAGTTTGCCTTTAAAGCCGTTTACCCTGGTGGGGGCGACGACGCAAATTGGGGCACTGACGGCTCCCCTGCGCGATCGGTTTGGTTTGGTGCAACGGCTGCGGTTCTATGAACTGGATGAACTGACGGCGATCGTCCGGCGCACGGCCCAGCTTTTGGAAACTCCCGTGAGTCCTGAGGGGGCTGAGGCGATCGCCCGCCGCTCTCGCGGGACTCCCCGCATTGCCAATCGTCTGTTCAAACGGGTTCGGGACTACGGTGAGGTCAAAAAAGTGGGCACTATTACGGCTGAGGTGGCTGCAACGGCGCTGGAGCTGTATAACGTGGACCCCTGCGGCTTGGATTGGACCGATCGTCGCCTGCTCTCGGTGATGATTGAACACTACAACGGGGGGCCAGTGGGGCTAGAAACCCTGGCGGCGGCGACGGGAGAAGATGCCCACACGATCGAAGAAGTGTACGAACCCTATTTACTGCAAATTGGCTATCTTCAGCGCACCCCTCGCGGGCGCGTTGCAACTCCGGCGGCCTGGACTCATTTGGGTTATGCTGCTCCAGCTACCGCAACTCCCCTTAGGATTCCGGGGTTGGAGCTGGAATCAAGCCTAAATGGCTTAAGTGGTGGTGAAACTGGCTGAAAAAGCCTTGGACTGAGAGCCATTCTAGCCAAAACTGGCGACAACGCTGCTGAAGGTCGATAAAGTCCTGGGCTGAAAGGGCATTGTGAAATGCTAGAACTTTTTCAGGCAAAGACTTCAGCTCTTTCGGCTCAACCCAAACACAATACTGCTGCCAGTCTTGGAGAAAATCGTAGGGAAAGGCGGAATCTGTGTTCAAAAAGAGGGGAATTCGGCCCATGGAGAGAGTTTCATAGAGGCGGAAGGAGTAATTCCCCGATCCTCGGCAGCAGAGGATATAGTCGCTTTCAATGAGGTTTTGAATATAGTCTTGCCGGAAGATTTTTTTCTGGTCGGGACTGGCCCCTAGAAAGACTGACTCACTGCGAACAATAAAGTTGGTTTGGAGGTTGGGGTTTGACTTCAGGCGTTTGATGGCTTTAATTCGCAGTTTCTCGCCTAGATGGGGCGAAACATCCCAACTGCCTTGGGATACGAGCATGGAGCCATGGTAATAGAGGTCTTTTACCTGTTTCTTTAGGGTGATGGGCTTGGCAAGGCCACAGAAGCCCACCGTAGGCCGATCGGTCTTGGGCCGAATCACCACTTCTCCTGCGGTTAGGCTGGGGTTGACCTGGGTGACCTGTTGCAGTAAATCTTCGGCAAAGGCCGGACAGACGAATTCCTGGGCCTGACGGCGCGATTGATAGAGTCCTTCCCGCAGAATAATCGCTTTGGGGAAGGGAACGGCTTCATGGGAGCGATCGCCGGTAAAAAAGAGGACAACGGGCTTGCCCGCAGCGACGGCCTTGTCATAAAGCTGTTGGTTCAGGGTTGCGACGACGGGGGCAACGACGGGGTCGGCATAGCGCTGCCGCCAGTGGGGACCGCGTGCCCAGTACCAGTCGTAGGGCAAGACGACCAGATCGCAGCTTGCCAGGTCACCGCTAAAGGTTAGGTAGCGGCTAGAATTTTGCCAATAATCGTTAAAGCGATAGCGCCAGGGGTTGAAATCGGACTCTTTAGTTTCTAAACCGCGAAAAATGCCATGAATTAGGGGGACTAGGGGAATGTGGGCAAGGGCAGAATGGTCTAAACCCTCAGTGTAAAAGCGGAGTAATGGCATGATGGGGATGCTTGGAATGTGGAAAGAACAGCGGAGATCATGACCACAGCGCACCAAGGGTTTTGTGGTAAAGCTGATTGAGGCTGCGGGCGGCCTGAATATGGGGTTCGTCGGGTTCAACGGGAATCACTGCCGCAGGGGCACCGAGTTGCCATTGCGCAATGACTTGGTTGGCCGCTTCTAAACCTGTTACATAGGCTTTTTCCTGGGACCAGGAACCATGCTGGTTCACAATCCAGTCTCCAGACATCCAAAGATTGTCAAAACTGGTTTTGGCGGGGAGAAGGTGGCGGTAGCAGCCCGGAGCAAAGTGGGTGACGGCTTGGGGCAGGCGGACGAGGCCGTAGTCTTGGATTTGGGCGCTGGCGAAGGCGGGGAGGCAGCAGGCCAGGTGTTCTTGGATGATGGGCAGGAGTTCCCGATCGTCGAGGGCCAGGAACTGATTGGCGTGGTAAAAGTCCACTTCAATGACGCTCCCCGGTGCCTCCCGATATTGGTCATGGAGGGCGTTCAGGTCAAAGAAGGTCCAGCCTGTGGTTGGCTCAAAGCCAAAGCAAGCATTGGAGGGGCGCGGGATTGAGATTTTACGATCGAACCATAACCGAGCCGCTAATACGTCAATTGCCCCCAAATTATTCACATTTCGGAACTCCGATCGGGTGCGCAACGCAGAGCTACTGGCCACAATCTTTTTCAAGCCCGTAATCCCCACACTGAAGATCACCCCATCGGCGGCAAAAACTTCCTCACCACAGACCACTGCGGTGATCCGATCGCCCTGGTGCTGCAAATCCGTCACCCGTTTGCCCGACAGGACTTTTCCCCCGTGGTGGTGAATCTGCTCGACCCAGGGCTTAAAAATCTCCTGTCCCACCGTGCCCCGGCACCAAACCACGTCAAAATCCGGCTGGTGGGCCAAAATAAAGTAATACAGCATTCCCAAGGCCGCCGCCGCTGAACATTGCTCACCGGGGGCAAAGAGGCCCACGAGCAGCATTGGCTCAAAGGATTCTTTATAGAGCCGCTCTGAAACGCCATAGCGCTGAAACAGTTCCCGCGCACTGATGCGATCGTAGGCTTCCCAGGCGCGGGGGGAGTTGTCAAAGTCAATGACGGCTTGGAGCAGGGGTAGGGCCGAGAGGCGATCGGCGAGGGGCAAGCGGAAAAAGCGCGTATAGCAGAAGGTGCCCAGGGGTGCGGGGAGGGGGGGCTGTTTTTGGAAGAGGGGGGCTTCGGCCTCTAGCCCAGCGGGGGAGTATTGGTGAGATTCTGTAAAGTCCGTGAAGGGGCGCAGGCCCAATTCATCGACCAAGCTAAAAATATTGCGATAGGGATACCAAAAGCCGTGGATCCCGGCCTCTAGGGCGCGACCTTCAGCCGTGGTCCACCCCGCCACTAGGCCACCGGGTTGGGGACCGGCTTCCAGCAGTGTGACCTCGTATCCCTGCTTTGCGAGGTGGTGGGTTGCGCCGAGTCCAGCCCAGCCCGCCCCGATTACCACGATTTTTGGTGCCATGGGTTTTGTCTAAATCTTGTCTAGTCTT
>JBMTWK010000366.1:0-4309 GCA_049452395.1 Prochlorothrix sp.
ATAGTCTCGGTCCTGCAAAGCACTCGGACGGGACGCTGGAGCGTCCGGGAGGCATTCCCACGCTGGAGCGTGGGAACGAGTGTATAGTCTCGGTCCTGCAAAGCACTCGGACGGGACGCTGGAGCGTCCGGGAGGCATTCCCACGCTGGAGCGTGGGAACGAGTGTAATTTTTTTATACCCTTCAAATTCCCCAACATCCCCATGGCTAAAACTTGGAGCAGAGCCTTAGCGCAACCGGCGATCGAATTTTCCCCCACCGTCCTACCCATCCTGGACGGGCGCTTACCGGAAGATTTGCGGGGCCGTTATTACCACAATGGGCCGGGACGACTGGAGCGGGGGGGGCAGCGCGTGGGCCATTGGTTTGATGGGGATGGGGCGATCGTGGGGGTGCAGTTTGGGGGCGGGGTGGACAATCAGGCGACGGCGACCTACCGCTATGTGCGATCGGCGGGCTTTGAGCAGGAAGACGAGGCCGATCGATTTTGCTTTGGCAACTATGGCATGACCCATCCCGGTCCCCTTTGGCAGCGGTGGGGCAAAGATCTGAAAAATGCGGCTAATACCTCGGTTTTGGCCCTAGAAGATCGGTTACTGGCCCTGTGGGAAGGGGGAGCACCCCATGCCTTAGATTTGCACAGCCTAGAGACCCACGGCCTCGATCGTCTGGGCCTGACCCCTAAAGATTCCTATTCGGCCCACCCCAAGCGGGATCCCCGTTCCGGGCTGCTGTATAACTTTGCCGTTAGCCTTGGCCCCCAAGCCACCTTGCAGCTTTACTGCCACGATCGCCACGGCCAACTCCAGCGGCGCAATGCCATCCCCCTCCAGGGCTTGCCCCTAATCCATGACTTTGCCCTAGCGGGGGACTATTTGGTCTTTTGCGTTCCCCCGGTGCGGCTGAACCTCTGGCCTGCGGCCTTGCAGTTGCAGAGCTTTAGCGAGTCCCTGGTCTGGAAGCCGGAGCTAGGCACCGAGATTTTGATCTGCGATCGCCACAGCCTTGCCCTAGTCAGCCGCCACAGCGTTGATCCCTGGTTCCAGTGGCACTACAGCAATGGTTGGGTCAACGATCGGGGCCATGTGGTGCTGGATTTGGTGCGCTATGAAGATTTCACCACCAACCAATACCTCAAACAGGTGGCCACCGGCCAAGTCTCCCTCCAAGCGCCGGGGCAGCTTTGGCGCATCGTCCTTGACCCCAAAACCGCCCACCTCCTCGACTCCCAGCCCCTGAGTTCTGCCTGGGCTGAATTTCCCCAGGTCCGCCCCGAATGGGTTGGCCAAGCGCCCCCCCACGACTCCCAAGGTTCGGCTGCGCTGGGTACGGCCTTTGTGCAGCACCGCCCCGATCGGGATCCGGCGGGGGAATTGTTTGGGGCGATCGGCTATCTGGATCCCAGCGGAACGATCACCGTCACCGACCTGGGGGAAGACCGTTACCCCTGTGAGCCGATTTGGGCGGGGGATTGGTTGCTGACCTTGGTTTTTGATGGGGCACAGCACCAGAGTGAACTGTGGGTTTGGCAGGCCGATCGGCCCGGTGCGGACCCCGTGTGTCGCCTGTTGCTGCCGGAGGTGATTCCCTACGGCTTCCACGGTACTTGGGTTTCAGCCCCTGCCCCTGCCGCTGCTGCCGCCGCCTCTGCCCCCACAGTATAAGTTTTGCTAGAGGGACTCATTAGCTTTGATCTTTAATTAGGGATTGCTTATGGGTTTTCTTTGGGTTTATTTTAGGATTAGACTAATGTCAATGGCATTCTAACAGTGCATAGACACGAGTCTATGGTCTTGATACCATGACCTTAACCTGTGGGAATCGTTACAGGTTCCTGACGTTGCTGATTGGTTGCAGTTTCGATCGAGGCTGTTCCAGGGGTTTACCCAGAAACTGCTACTGGGAAGCCGGTTCTCAGGTGTTGGGAATCCTCGCTCGGCCCTTTTTAAAGCGCAACTTAATAAAAAGCAGTCAAAATAAACCCAAATAAGCCCATTTAAGCCAATACACTAGGAAATAACCCTATGTTTCCGACTCCTCCCCTTATCCTCCCTGGACACCCCCTAGCCACCCTATTGGGCACTCCCCTGAACACTCCCTTGGCCCCTTTCTTCTTAGCCGAAACCCCTGAAGCTGAGTATGGCTCCTTTGTGGTCACGGGTGTTCTGCTCAGTCTCATCGTGGTCTACTTCACCAGCAAGCTGGGGGGCGAACTGTCTAAGCGCCTTGATTTGCCACCCGTTCTCGGTGAGTTGGTCGGCGGCGTTTTAGTGGGGGTTTCTGCCTTCCATTTGCTGATGTTCCCAGAGAATAGCGCCGGTGCTACCGATTCCGTCATTATTCAAGCGCTACAGTGGCTGGGCAACTTGGATACGGCGGCAGTTACCCAAATCTTCCAGAGCCAGAGCGAAGTCATTGAGGTGCTGGCTGAGCTGGGGGTCATTGTTCTGCTCTTTGAAATCGGCCTGGAGTCGGATTTGCGCGAGTTGGGCAAAGTTGGCTACCAAGCGGCGATCGTCGCCGTTGTGGGGGTGGTCACTCCCTTTGCCCTGGGCACCCTGGGTTTGATGTTCTTCTTCCATACCCCTGCTATTCCGGCTATTTTTGCCGGTGCTGCCCTGACGGCTACCAGCATCGGGATTACCTCTAAGGTTCTCTCGGAATTGGGCTATCTCAAGTCTACAGAGGGCCAAATCATTGTTGGTGCTGCCGTCATGGATGACGTGCTGGGCATTGTGGTTTTGGCGGTGGTTGCGAGCCTTGCCAAAACCGGCGAAGTGGATTTGCTCAATGTGTTGTTCTTGATTGGGAGCGCCAGTGCGTTCTTGGTTGGCTCGGTTCTGCTGGGTAAGTTTTTCAACTCCAGCTTTATGACGATCGCCGACAAACTGCAAACGCGGGGCGCTCTGCTGATTCCTGCCTTTACTTTTGCCCTGTTTATGGCGGTTTTGGCCAACTTAATCCACCTAGAAGCGATTCTCGGTGCCTTTGCGGCGGGCTTGGTTTTGGATGAAACCGATAAGCGCAAGGAACTGGACCAGCAGGTGATGCCCATTGCGGATATTCTGGTGCCGATCTTCTTTGTGACGGTTGGAGCTAAGGCGGATTTGAGCGTTCTGAACCCGATCGTGCCGGAAAACCGGGCTGGATTGGTGATTGCCAGCTTCTTAATTGTTGTGGCGATCGCGGGTAAGGTCGTGACTGGTTGGGGCGTGTTTGGTAAGCCCGGAATTAACCGCTTGGCGATCGGCTTCGGCATGGTGCCCCGTGGGGAAGTGGGTCTGGTGTTTGCGGGGATTGGCTCCGCCAGTGGGGTGCTGGATAAGCCCCTGGAAGCGGCCATTATTGTGATGGTGATTTTGACGACCTTCTTGGCTCCGCCCCTGTTGCAGTGGGCACTGAAGGATTCCCCGGCCCCGGAACCGGAGGTCAAGGCTCCTCCCCAGCCCACCAATTTCTTTGCAGCGCTCTTCAGCAATTCCAAATAGAAGAGCCTTCGGAACATAGGGTCAGGAAAGGGTCCATCTCACTTTGGTAGATTCACTGATTCGGTAGGGGCAAACCCCCCGTGGTTGCCCTGGTTTTGGCCCGAAGAGGGGAGCCACAGGGGCACGACCCCTACCCAGGTTCTTCCCAAGTGGGATGCTCCCCAGGAAACCTAGCCTGTAACGTCCTGAACCTTATTTCTGCACCCAAACCACAGTTCTGAAGGGTCCATCCCACTTTGGTATCATGAACCAATTGGGTAGGGGCAATCCCCCCGTGGTTGCCCCGGTTTTGCGCGAAGAGGGTCGGCACAGGGGCGCGACCCCTACCGGGATTCTTCCAAAGTGAGATGCTCCCGTTCTGAACTGATTGAGTTCTTTAAAGAGCGCCTGTCATGCTAGTTCTTGAAGCCTGTGTTGTGGCAACCACTCTGGTGGGCTTTTTTGGCATTATTCTCAAGCGCAACCTGATGATGAAAATCATCTCCATGGATGTGATGAGTACCGGAGTCATTGCCTACTATGTTTTAGTTGCCTCCCGATCGGGACTGTTCACCCCAATTTTTGAGGCCAATGATGTCGATCCGGCCACGATTGCCTATGCCGATCCGGTGCCCCAAGCGGTGATTCTCACGGCGATCGTCATTGGCTTTTCAATCCAAGCCTTGATGCTGGTGGGCGTGATGAAACTCTCCCGCGATAACCCGACTTTAGATATTGAGGACATTGAGCAACGATACAGACCATGAACCCTGTTCTCCTCCCGATCGTGACCTAGGGGTATCGCATTAATTTTGTATCCAATGTACTTGACAACAAGTAGAC
>JBMTWK010000367.1:0-4299 GCA_049452395.1 Prochlorothrix sp.
CTGATTTATGCATTGACGCTCGATCGGTCGTGCATGTTGTGCAAGAATCTCTCATGCTCTGTTCCTTGGCAGTCTCAGCAGGCTCTTAACAAGGTCTCAGCCTTACAAGGGCTTAAGTTTGATGCAAGCCGACTCCCCGTCGGTTCTGCCCTTGGACTAACCCCTTGAACCAGACTACGCAAATTCTCCCGCAGCAAAATTCTCCCCCAAGAGGATCCAAATCTCCTAGAGCCTTTCCCCTCGCCCCCAGGGCCAATGCTCACTCCGTCCCTGCCTAGGACAACCCCCTAAGTCGGCGGCAGAAGTTCGAGCCGCCCTGCCAAGGTGAAGCATGGATTCAAGGAGGGCTTAGACCCACGTCAGACATCCAACAGTGGAACACTCCAGTCCAGCGGGGGGATTCTGACATCCCAATCTAAGGGTTGCACCAGGGCTAGCCCTGTGGGACTAGTCCACATCGAAAAACTGCCACGAGTTGATTCAGGGGCTTGAGGTCGCTCTCTTGATGTCGGAACGTGATATCAGCATTTGATCCAACATAGTCCAGCACGGCCCAACATCGCGTTTGGAGCCAAGTTACAAAACTTTGTTGGAAAGAGAGCCAATTGCGGTATACTCAATCCCATTTAATCCTCTCCCGGTGTAAAGTCGGTGGTTGTTCTACAGAATGTCGAGTTGTAATGGAGTGTGAACTGTGTCGATTTTCACAAAGCTACGTGACTTTGTTGGCTTGAACGATCCAGTGGACTATGAATATGACTACGACGAGGTAGCAGGGGAAGAGTACCAACCTCTTTACCAAGAAGAAGTCGTCCCCCCAACCACCCCGGAGGAAGCGGCTCAACCTCGTCGTCGAATGAGAGATCGTGCTGGAATTGGAACAACGACTGCAACAAGTTTAGGAACTACAACAACTATGAGCAATGTGATCGGGATGCCTGGAGCAGTGAACGGCCAAACTGAGGTCATGGTCATGGAGCCTCGCTCCTTTGAGGAAATGCCCCAAGCGATTCAAGCCCTGCGCGAGCGGAAGTCCGTGGTTTTGAATCTCACCATGATGGATCCCGACCAAGCCCAGCGTGCCGTTGACTTTGTGGCCGGTGGTACCTACGCGATCGACGGTCATCAAGAGCGCGTTGGCGAAAGCATCTTCCTGTTCACGCCCAACTGCGTCCAGGTGGTCACCCAGGCTAGCGGCAACACTGCTATGCCCCAAGCCCAACCCCAGGTTCGCCCCAACCGTCCCGCTGCTCCTACTCCCGCTTGGGCCAGCGAGCAAGCACGGGCTGTGGGACAGTAGGTCTCTCCTCTGTCCAATCTCTGTTCATTTTCTGTACGCTTCGACCATTCTGGCCTTGGAGGCTGAGTACGACCGCAAGCCTTGGTGCGTATTGACTCCAGGGATTCATCTCCATGAATAGAACAATCCGAAGAAGGGTGGGCATGACTCACCCTTTCTTTATGGGCGAGATGACCTTGCCGCCTCACATTCTGCCGAAACAGATGGGGTATGATGCCACTGATGCGTCGTTTGCCCCCAGGAGAATCCCATGGCCCCCAGTTCCACAGATCCCCAATTTGGTTTTATTGGTGGTGGTGTAATGGCAGAGGCGATCGTGTCCCGGTTAGTGGCCAGTGGAGCCTGTCCCGCCGCTGCGGTCTGGGTCAGCGATCCCCAGGAACAGCGCCGACAGTGGCTGAGCCAGCAGTATGGGGTGACAACGCTGGCGGACAATGCGATCGTGGCCCAAGCTCCCGTGGTGGTGTTGGCCATCAAACCCCAAGTTTTAGATTCCGTTCTCCCCAGCCTTAAGCTCGATCGTGCGGCAACGCCCTTAGTTCTCTCGATTTTGGCAGGCACGCCCCTCCAGCGGCTGGAAGCTGCCTTGCCCGGTTGCCCGGTCATCCGTGTGATGCCCAATACCCCAGCGACGGTGGGGGCCGGAGTTAGCGCTATGGCAGCCGGATCCCAGGTCCAAGCCCACCATTTGGAACAAGCACGGCAGGTCTTGGCCACGATCGGCAGCGTCGTCGAAGTCCCCGAAAGCCTTATGGATGCCGTCACGGGTCTGTCGGGATCGGGTCCGGCCTATGTGGCGCTGATGGTGGAAGCCCTAACGGATGGGGGCGTAGCGGTGGGCTTGCCCCGGACGATCGCCCAGCAATTGGCCCTCCAGACGGTACGCGGCACCGCTGAGCTAATGGCCCAACAGGATCTCCATCCCGCCCTCTTGAAAGATCGAGTCACCAGTCCAGGCGGCACCACGATCGCGGGCATTAGCGCCCTAGAACAAGCCGGTTTTCGATCGGCCCTGATCCAAGCCGTCAAAGCCGCTACCCTCCGCTCCCAGGAACTGGGCAAAAGCTAGGGATCCCCCACTATGGCACCCCCTTCCTACCCCTTGTTGGTCAATCTCGCCGTTTTAAGTCCCAAACCCACAGGGATCAGCGTCTACGCCCAGCAGGTTGTGCCCCATTTGCGATCGCTGCACCCCCTCCTGCTCAGCCCCCAAGCTCTACCGGAGGCCGCCCCGATCGCCCATCGCACCATTCCCGCCAACCTTAGCCCAGCCCACGGCAGCCCTGGCCATCTACGGCGCTTACTCTGGACCCAATTCCAACTGCCCCTGCTCTATCGCCAGTACCGCAGCCGCCTCATTTTTGCTCCCCTCCCAGAAATTCCCCTCGGCCTAGGCTGTCGCAGCATCGCCATGGTCCATGATCTCATCCCTCTGCGCTTTCCCAACCCAAAATCAGCCCTAACCCTGTATTTTCGCCAAGTTTTGCCTTGGGTCCTGCGGCGATCGGTCCACCTTCTTTGTAACTCCCACGCCACCGCCCAAGATGTCATCACCCAGTTTCGGATCCCCGAAACCAAAATCACCCCCATCCCCCTCGCCTACGATCGCGCCCACTTCCGCCCCCTCAACCTCCCCCGCCAAAACTACTGCCTCTACATCGGTCGCCCCGACCCCCATAAAAACCTCCCTCGCATCATCCAAGCCCTAGCACAGGTTCCAGGAGACATAGAACTCTGGATCGTCGGCGGGCACGATCGGCGCTACACCCCCCAGATCCAAGCCCTCAGCGACACCTTAGGCTTGGGACAGCGGCTCAAATTTCTAGATTATGTACCCTATTCAGACCTACCCCAACTCTATAGCCAAGCGATCGCCCTCGTTTTCCCCAGCCTCTGGGAAGGTTTTGGCCTCCCCGTCTTAGAAGCCATGGCCTGTGGTACCCCCGTTATCACCTCAAATTGCTCTGCCTTGCCAGAAGTCGCAGGAGAAGCCGCAATTTTAGTCGATCCCTACAACGTGGGAGAAATTGCAGCCGCCATCCAGGCGATCGTCCAAGAATCCGGCCTATCCCAGCAACTCGTAAACGCAGGCTTACAACAAGCCCAAAAATTTAGTTGGGCACAAACCGGACAAGCCACCGCCCAAGTTTTAGCTCAACTTTTATAGGGTCCATCCCACTGGGGCGAGTTAACCGATTAGGTCGGCGCAATCCCCCCGTGGTTGCCCTGGTTTTGGTCCCAAGAGGGGAACCACGGAGGCACAACCCCTACCGAGATTCTTCTAAAGTGGAATGCACCCTTTAGAAAGGCTGGGCGATCGGTCCCAGGGTAGCCCCCGTCGCCTGCACATAATCCGCCGGAGACAGCCATAACATCAAACCCCGCTTCCCCGCCGACACCGCCACTCGCTCAAAGCACAACAGCGACTCATCCCCAAACACCGGAAAATCCTTCTTCGCCCCCAGCGCCGTCACCCCCCCGCGAATATACCCCGTCAAAGGCTGCACCTCCCTCAGGGCAACAGGCTCCACCTTGCGATCGCCCGTCAACTGTGCCAAAGCCTTCAAATTAAGCTGGGCATTCCCTGGCACCACTGCAAAATACAAATTATTGCCTTTCACAGACCCCGTACCCCGAACCACCAACGTCTTAAACACCTGTTCCGGTGGCAAACCCAACTTTACAGCCGTACTCTCAGCCACCAGATCCTCTGGGTCAACCGCATATTCCAGCACCGTGTAAGGCAGGCTGAGGCGATCGAGAATACGAGCAGCATTAGTTTTCTTCATCAACCTAAAAAATACATCTCACCTGAGAACAAACTAACCCAAGCCTTTTTTGGAATAGACCTCTGGCCCATCCCTCTCCCCGCTCACGGGAAAAGATTTTCTTTAAACCAGAAAAGGCACCCAGCTCTATAAACTGAGTGCCCATTCCTTAAAACTACCCTGGCATCGTGCTATTTTTGCAGGGAGCTACCCCCCAACTATCTTCGCCGC
>JBMTWK010000368.1:0-4273 GCA_049452395.1 Prochlorothrix sp.
CTAAGACTTGGGGAGCTAAGCCTTGGGGGATTGGCCTAGGTTTGGTTTGGGGTTTGGGGCTAATGACATGGCCCGCCCTGGGTCAAACCCAAGCGCCTAAGTATCTGACTGACTCCGAGGCTAATCCTAGCGGGGACACGTCTGCCCAAGATACTCTTCCGCCCTTGCCCCAGCGGGGTTTATTCCGGCCCATTACCCTCTCACCGGGCTTTAATCCCGATCCGCTCCTCGTCGGCGGCATTAGCGGCGGCTGGCAAGCGGCAGAAGTCCAAGCGGGGCGGGGGGAAACCGAGACTGGGATTTGCTGGGGCTATGTGAGCGAGCAGCCGGATCACCGCCTTGTCTTGACGGAGTTTTTTGATTACCTCACTGTGGGTGTGACCAGTGCGGGGGATACGACGCTGGTGATTAGTGGGCCGGGGGGGACTTGGTGTAGCGACGATGCCCAGGGCCATAATCCCCGCATTGGGGGGCAGTGGTTGCCAGGAACCTATCAGGTTTGGGTGGGTTCTGCGGATGCAGATGCCTATTTTGTTTATGATCTCCAGTTAACCGAAGTGGAATAAGATCTGAAGCCAAGTCCTACTGGAAGCTAGATAGACCTGTGCCTGTTGTGCCTAATCCTCCAACTCCTCCTGCGGTGTGGAACCCTGTTCGCTTGATCCAAACCCTGGCCTATTACCAGGTGGTGCCTTTTTTGGGCAGTTTGGACTGGCTGTTTCCGCCCCCGCCCATTCCGGCCCCTGGCCTTGCCCCCACTGCGCCCGGTTCTGCTCCTAACTCAGCACTAGCGCAGACCTTAGCCCCAGATTCCGCCCCAGATTCAGTTCTCTCTCGTATGATTTTTGACTTTCGCCAGCCGAGTCCAGCCCTCCAGCAAATTTGGGGCACCGTGGATGATGTGGTGATGGGGGGGGTGAGTGAAAGCCGGATTCAGTGGCACAACCAGCGGGGGGTGTTTAGTGGTCTGGTTTCTACGGGCAATGGGGGCGGGTTTGCGTCGGTGCGGACCCGGAATTTGTCTCCTGTGCTGGATCTGTCGGCCTATGAGGGGCTGGAGCTACGGGTGCGGGGGGATGGGCAGCGCTATAAGTTTCTGTTGCGCACGAGTAGCGGCTGGGATAGTTTGGCCTATGCCTATGGGTTTGAGACGGTAAAGGTTGAGGCTGGCAAGGTGGAGGCTGGCAAGGTGGAGGCTGGCAAGGTGGAGGCTGGCAAGGTGGAGACTTCTAGGCTTAATGCTGAGTTGAGTGGGTCTGGCCACGATCGGGTCACGGGGTCGTCTGAAACTTGGCAAACCGTGCGGATTCCCTTTGCAGAGTTGCGCCCTGTTTTTCGTGCTCGGACGGTTGCGGATGCTCCGCCCTTCGATCGGGCTAATATTACCTCGCTGCAAGTGATGCTGAGTAAGTTTGAGTATGATGGGGCATTGAATCCCCGGTTTGAGCCAGGGCCGTTCCGCTTGGAAATTGAGTCGATCGCGGCCTATGGTCAGGCTCGTGCCGCTGCGCCTTCCGACTTGGAGACTGGCTTACAGACTGGCCTACAGACTGGCCTGAACACAGGCACCCGTGCCGCTGCTGATTCCCCAGCGGTTAACCCTTAACGGTCTGGAGTCATACGCTATGCCCTGGAAAGTATCAACGGAATTTAGCTTTAGTGCTGCCCATTTGATTAAGGACTACAACGGTCCCTGTGGTCGAATGCATGGCCACACGTATCAGGTGCGGGTGGAGGCCCAGTCGCGGCAATTGCACTCGTCTGAGTTTTGTCCCCATGCGGTGATGGTGTCGGATTTTAGAACCCTGCGCTGGGCGAAGCGGGATGTGACGAAGGGGGGGCTAGATCACTGCGTGCTGAATGATGTGTTGCCACCGGAGTATGAAACGACGGCTGAAATGATTGCTAAATATATTTTCGATCGTACCCGCGCCGATCTCCCCCCCGGTATTGCTCTAAGGGTGGCAGTCTCGGAAACGCCCAATTCCTGGGCTGAATATTGGGAGGAGTAAGGGAATGGTTAGTTCAACTTCGGCTGTAACTTCGGCTGCGGCTATACCTTCGGCTATGGCTAAAACTTTGGCTGTAACTGCTGTAACTACAGATGCGGCTACAGCTACAACTACACCTAAAGCTACAACTACAACTCCGGCTTCGGCTGTGACTACACCTTCGGCTGTGACTACACCTTCGGCTGCGGCTATACCTTCGGCTGCGGCTACAACGACGTTTATACCTTCGGCTATGGCTACAACTGCTTCCCTGGCTTCGGCTACGGCTTCAACGATCGAGGCTTCTCTGGCCGCAGACTCTGCCATGGAGATCACCTATCCCGTGGTCGAAACCTTCTACTCCATCCAGGGGGAAGGCTACTGGACGGGCCAAAGTGCTTTTTTTATCCGCCTGGGGGGCTGTGATGTCTGCTGTACGTGGTGTGATACGAAGCATTCCTGGGATGCGAGTGTGCATCGGCGGCGATCGGTGATGGATTTGGTGATTGCAGCGACACAGGTGGGGAGTAACCGCGTGATTGTGACGGGGGGGGAGCCAA
Source organism: Prochlorothrix sp. (assembly GCA_049452395.1). Taxonomy (GTDB): domain Bacteria; phylum Cyanobacteriota; class Cyanobacteriia; order Prochlorotrichales; family Prochlorotrichaceae; genus Prochlorothrix. The sequence goes on from JBMTWK010000368.1 coordinate 2,552, forward strand.
CCCTGTACGACTTGCGGCCTTTGGTGGCGGGGTTACGGGGGGCAGGCCGATCGCTCCATTTAGAAACCTCCGGTGCCCATCTCCTTCAGGGTGACTTTGATTGGGTCACGCTTTCGCCTAAACCCTTTTTACCGCCCCACCCCAGCGTTTACGCCCAAGCCCATGAGCTGAAGATTGTGGTGTCGGAACCCTCGGATTTGGATTGGGCTGAGGTTCAAGCGGCTCAGGTGGGACCGGAGACTTTAAAGCTGCTTCAGCCGGAGTGGCATAGTCCTGAGGTGATGCGGTTGGTCTATGACTACGTGCTGAACCACTCAGATTGGCGCATTAGCCTCCAAACCCATAAAATCCTCCGGGTTCGTTGATTTCCGGGGGATTTGGTCTTTTATGCTGGATTGGTAGGGCTTGGCAGGGTGTAGCGTTGGCAGGATTTGGTTTTAGCAGGGTGCAGCGTTGGCAGAGTGCAGCATTGGTCCCTGGGGGGGTTGGGAATGTGGGCTAGAGGTGCGGCTGTTAAGGGCTGGCGGTCCAGAAGGGATGGCTACCCTCTAGGAGGGCGACCTTTAGGTCGGTGAGTGCTCTGGTTTGGGCTTGGGTTGTGAGGTCAGAGAAGGTTTCCCCAAAGCCAAAGTTTTGGCCAGGAATGAGCAGCCACCACCCTTGGCAGTTGATGCCGTAGAGGCTCTGGGCGAGGGTGAGGATCGATCGGGGGTTGCTGCTGTGGCCTAGGATCGGCTCTAGGGCTGTGGCGCTGGTTGTATTGCTTGCGGTATTGCTTGCGGTATCGCCTGTGGCCTTGTCCGGTTCGGGTGTGTCCCCAGGGGTGAGGTCTACCAGCCGATAGCGGGGAAAAGTGCTAGGATTGCCCCCAGAGAAGGCCGGGGCGGGTTGGGCTGGGATTTCATCCGATTTGAGGGGCTGTGGATCGGCCTCTGCCGTCCAGGGAAAGACATCAATAAAGATAACCCGATCGACCTCGGCTAGATGGGCAGCCAAGTCTGGCGTAAGTTGGTGTACTGCTTTGCTTTCAATCCCGGTTAAGTTCCATTGGGCGATCGTCTCCGCCATGCAATACCCCACGCCATCATCCTCTCGGAGGGTATTACCGTAACCAATAATGAGGGTGCGTGGGTGGGCGATCGAGGTCATGGGGTCTAGCATCGTGTGGGTTGGCTGGGGCATCTATCCTAACCCATCCCCATGGGACTCAATCGTTAAAATATTCCTGTTATAAGCTCCCGATCGGCACCGTTTAATCACTGTAATTGTTGTATGCTCAACTTCCTCCTGAGAATTCGCAAAAACCAAATTCTTACGGTCGAGTATGTCACGGCCATTGTTGGGTTTCTCTTTTACACTGGGGCGATGGAAACCCTCCTTGTTAAGTCCTTTGGCCTCCCGCGTCAAGTTCTGACCTTGATGCGCTATGGGATTACACTGCCGGGACTCTTTTTGATTGTCACCCAGCCAAAGCGGGTTTTGGAATGTCTGATTCAGGGCAAATTTGCTTGGATTTTAATGGTATTGGCCTCTCTGAGCTTTCTCTGGTCTCCTAATCCTTCACTTCCAATGAGCAGTATTCGGAGTGAACTAGTGCCTATGGCCTTGTTTAGTCTTTTTGTTTCTATCCGGATCCCCCTAAAGCTTCAATTTCTCTTTACTAGCCTTGTTATGCAATTTGTTTCTTTTACAAGTGTTTTTTATGCAATTGCTATACCCAGC
>JBMTWK010000369.1:0-4266 GCA_049452395.1 Prochlorothrix sp.
GGTCGTGCCCCCGTGCCGACCCTCTTAGGGCGTTGTTGTGGGTGTATACCAATGCATGGGGTAGGCGCAAAGGTGAAAAGGGCGGGTTTAGGTCAATAACGACAATTAAATAGGATTTTGGGCGAGAAACCTGTCCCTACGAGAATTTGGTTAGGGTAACGGTTGGCGATCGGGTTTGGGCGATCGGAACCTTCGTGGTTTGTGGTGCGTCTTTGAGGTGGTGTAGACCTGGAGCACTGCCTGGAGTCCTTCAGGATGTAGCACTCCCCCCTTGGGGAAAGCTGCTGCCGTCGCTTCTAACGACAAGCACTCTTCTGGTCATCCTGCGCGGGAGACAAGGGAGGGAACATTCCCCAAAAGACTTCCCAGGGATTGTTGGCAATGACATTTTGCAATAAAGGCTAGCCATGACTTCTTCTCTCCCCTTATCCTGGCTTACGGTTGAGATCACAACAGCTCCAATTTCCGTGCAGGCAACCCAACTTTCTAACTACGATCTGATTGTGCGCTGTCAGGCGGGGGCAAAGCCCGATCGTGTCGCCTTTGCTGAACTGGTCAAACGGTACCAAAGCCATGTCGATCGCCTGCTGTATCACCTTGCACCGGATTGGTCCGATCGTGCTGACTTAGCCCAAGAGGTTTGGATTCGGGTCTATCGCCACATCCGCCGCCTTCAGGAACCCAATAAGTTTCGGGGCTGGCTGAGCCGCATTGTCACGAATCTTTTCTACGATGAACTCCGCAAGCGAAAGCGCTACAGTGCCCCGCTTTCCTTGGATGCCCCACGCCAGGTGGACACTGAAACCTTGGATTGGGAGCTGCCTTCGGAGGAGCCAAGTCCCGATGATGTCTTGGCAACCCAGGAGTTTTACAACCAGCTCCAGGTGGCGATTCATCGGTTGCCCGAAGCCTTTCGGACGACGATCGTGCTGCGGGAGCTACAGGGTCTGTCCTATGAAGAAATTGCGGAGATCACCGGGGTCTCTCTGGGAACGGTTAAGTCTCGCATTGCACGGGCAAGGCATCGGCTACAAACCGATCTTCAGCCTTATTTGGAAAGTTAGGCTCCGTTTCCTCAAATTTGTCCCTAGGACAGGATTGGATTTCTAGGGATTTCATGTTACAGATCAAAGGAATGGCTGGCATGACCATGGCTCCCCAATCTAGGACTGTCCAGATCAAAGTCACTCACCATTCCACTTCACCTCATGGCATCAGCCGGAATACTACCATGCAAGGTTTTTCCTCTCTTCTGCCCCGCGATCGTTTTGAACTCCTGAGTGCCTACCTCGATGGGGAACTGTCGGCTCTAGAGCGGCAGCAAGTGGAATCCTGGTTAACCCAGGACTCTGAGGTTCAGCAGCTCTATCGACGGCTCTTGACCCTACGCCAGGGCTTCCAAGGGGTCGCGGAACTGTCGCCCCCGATGCAGAGCACGATCGAGACCGATCGTCTGGTGGCGAATATCTTTGACAGCGTGGAGCAGGCCGATCGTCACCGTTGGTTCTGGCGCGTTGGCCCTGCGGCGGCGGCCCTGGTGGGCGTATGTACGGGGATTTGGTTCTCGTCCCAGCGGTCCTGGGTTCCCCAAATGGTCCAGGAACCGGCTCCCGCAACGGCTCCCGCAACCGTCAACCCCGCTCCGTCTTTGGCGATCGCCCTGGATGAGCCGATTATGGAGTTTGACTTTAGTGCGACGGAAACCAACACACCGGAAACGCCAGAAACTCGGTCTAAGGACTTGGTGGCACCTCGGTCTGGGGCGGGTCGGCCCTAGAGGCGTTGGGCTGGCGAGTGCTGTGCTGCTAGGGCTGTTGGGTCAGGGTTGAACTGAGGTTGAGGGGCCAAGTGTCTTGGAGAATAGCTTGGCCTATGGGACTGATGACCAAAATCTGGCGCTGGCGATCGAACAGAAGCGCCCCAACTTGGGGCAAAGTATTTTGACTAGGATTTGGGCTGGGGCTAGGGCTAGGGTTTAGGCTGGAGTTTAGGCTAGCTGGGCCGATCGTTGGCCCTGATTTGGGGCTGTGGGACTTGCCCTGGCAGAGTTTTTGAAGGTAGTGCTGGGTTTGGCGATCGAGGCGTTGGGCTAGGGCCTGGTAGAGGGGTGTTACCCAGTCGTGCTGCTGTTGTTGGGAGTAGTCCCGCAGGAGTTGTAGGGCGGCTTCGACGGTGCCGCAGTCGAGGAATTGGGCGGTGAGGCTGGCCGGTAAGCCTAGGGCTGCGCCTTGGGCGGCGAAGATGTCGAGGCGACCGTCGGCGACGTGGTGATGGGTGTGGAAGATGCCGCCTGCCAGTTTGATGAGTTTGCCGTGATAGCCCAATAACAAAAGGTTTTGCACACCGAGCAGAGCGGCTTCGATGAGCAGAGGGCCGATCCAGTTGGCGGTTTTGAGGGTTTGGGCTGGGGGAAGGCCCAGTTTACGGGCTAAATCGAGACCGTTCTCGCCAATGCAGAAAATTAAGTCGGTATGGTCTTGGCAGCGTTGGCGCAGTTCGCCTTGAAATTGGTCGAGTTGCTCCGGGGAACTGAGGGGTTGGGAAATGCCGCTGGTGCCGAGGAGGGATAGCCCGTCTACAACGCCAAAGGCTGCATTGGAGGTGCGTTCAGCGAGGGCACGCCCTTCGGGCAGGATGAAGGTAATGCGGAGGCGATCGCCGGGTTGCAGCAGGGGGGTGAGGTTGTGGTGGAGGAGGGTTTGGGCGTAGCGGTAAATGGCGGCTTGGCCGGTGGATTGGTGATGGCCGATGCCTTCCCCGCCAACCAGAATGAGGGTTGTCTCGTCTGGTGTGGGATGGGTTGCGGTGGGATTACTAGCAGTGGGATGGGTTGTGATAGAGGCGGGATTTGCAAGATTAGTTGCGGTGGGATGGGTTGCGATAGGGGCGGGATTTGCGAGATTAGTTGCGGTGGGATTACTGGCAGTGAGATTACTAGCGGTGAGATTACTGCTAGCGGGGTTGGTAATAACAGGGGAATTAGGGGCGAGATCTGTGGGATTGAGTTCAACTTGTGCCCAAATGGGGGTTCCTGCGGTTAAATCGAGGTTATCTCCGGGATCACTGCGGGTGATGGCGAGGGCCGTGCCCGATCGCAGTTGGGCGACTTGCTCAATTTGAATTGTAGCGATTTCAGGCGGATTAAGCAGTGAAAGTGTAACTTGGCTTGGAGAGGGGTCTTGGGGTGATTTTTTGAGGTGCTGGAGGGCAGCTAGGGCGGCTGCGCCTGCAAAAACGGGTAGGGTATAACCGGATCGAGGTGCCATAGAGCAATCTAACGTAACGAAAGAGAAGGAGGACGCGGGAGCGTCGGGGGAGGCATTCCCACGCCGGAGCGAGGGAACGAGAAACGAGAACAACTGTGGGGGAACGAGAAATAGAGAGCCTTGTGGGATGGGCCTCTGGCCTGTCCTTTCTCGCTACCGTGAGATCAACCATTCAACGTGATCATTTGTGACGGGATGCAAATTTTCCCAAAGTCTATATAAAGAATTTCTCGGCTCTGTGTGAGTCCGTAACAAAGCAGTGTCAATTTTACCGGGGAGATCTACGATCGAACCCACTGGATGAATTGATGTTCAGTGGACTCATTAATGTTCAGGAGCTGTTTTTTATGCGAGTCGAACATTTCTATAGCCTGCCTTCTACTGTGGTTGATCCGAGTCAAGTTGAGAAGGTCCGGCGGACGATCGAACATGCACTAGCCGACGGGGTGGTTTCCCGCGAGGAAAATGACCAAATTCTAGCGACTATCTACGCAAATGGAAAAGTAAGCCAGGAAGAGTGCGAGTTATTCCGGGTGTTGCAAGAGAAAATCTGGCGCGGTGAAGTGGCGCTAGACGACTAAGGGAGTCTCCAGCCTGTGCTGCTTGGGTTAACTGGGGTCAGCCAGAGGCAAGGTCACTGGATGTCATTGCGACAGGATGCGATCGACCGCAGGATGCGATCGACCCCGATCGCGGAGTGTGACCGGTTGGTGTAATCTGTTTTGGCCTTAGTCTGGCTTGAGTCTAGCTTTAGTTTGGCCTTAGCCTAGGTTTTGCTTGGACTTTGCTTAGGTTGAGGTTTATCGTCTAAACTTTTCTTTTGTTTTTTCACACAGTTGCCCATGACTACCGCTTCAGCCCAACCTACGGATTCCCGTCGCCTCATTGGTTTGACGGGAGGGATTGCGACGGGGAAAACGACGGTTTCTAGCTATTTGGCTACGGTGCATCAGTTGCCGATTTTGGATGCCGATCGCTATGCGCGGGAGGCCGTTCAGCC
>JBMTWK010000370.1:0-4262 GCA_049452395.1 Prochlorothrix sp.
GCTAAAGTGGGATGCTCCCGCGCCGATTGCAAATCGGTGATCCCAGGGGGGGATTTTTTCTAGCGCTGGTTGTAAATTGGCGATCCCAGGGGGGGAATTGCATTTAGAAGCGCCGATTGCAAATCGGCGATCCCAGGGGGGGATTTTTTCTAGGGCCGATTGCAAATCGGCGATCCCAGGAGGGGGGGTTAGATGGGCGATCCTAGGGGGAGGGGGATGAATTCTACGGTGTCGGTGCGAATGCGCAGTTCAAAATGGCAGAAAAAGTTTTGACCCAGGAGTCCCTCTTCGGCCCCCCGATCGTAGCCAATCAAAACCTCTAAATCCCGCACCGTTGCCCCCCCCACCGAGACAGATCGCACCCGCCCGGTCCCCATTTCCACCACTCGCCCATCCGCCACCCGCGTATACTGTCGCCCCGTCGCCACCACACCCAAAACCCTCGCTTGGGCCGCTGTTAGCAAGGTGGTAGTGCAGCCCGTGTCTAGGACCATTTCCAAGGTGACCCGATCGTCAAAAACCGCCTCTAAAATCGGAGAACTGCCCGATCGGGCCAGAATGGGCACGTGGAAGCGATCGGGGACCGGAGGAGCCAGGAGTTGCTCAATTTTGGCTTGGAGCCGATCGTGGTTGGCCCGATCGCCCCGATTCAGCCAGAGCGTTGCCCCTTGGCGGTAGGCCGCGATCGCCGCTGTTTGCTGGGGGCTGGGTTGCGGTTGGTCGGAGCCGGTTGCCGCTGGGGCTGTATTTTGGGCTGTATTTTGGGCCGCTGCTTGGGCTGCGTAAACATCGCCTTGGCCCTCGTAGAGATCGGGCTGCTGGGGAGCCAGGGCGATCGCCCGATCGTAATCCGCCAAAGCCTCCCCCCATTGCTGCAACCGTGCCTTAGCCTTAGCCCCTAAAACCCAAGCAATGACCGCATCGGGGGCTTGCGACCGCCAGCGATCGCAGTCCTGCACCGTCCCCCAATCGTCCCCCAACTTCAAACGCAACCGTGCCCGCTCTTTATAGATCTGGCCGCAAAGGGGGCTATCGGGGCTGCTTTGCTGCAAAAATCGCTCAAAATCCCCAAAGGCTTCCTTAATCCGGCCCAATCGGCCTAGGACTATCCCCCGCTGGGCGATGGCTTCCAGGTCATGGGGGTCAAGTTGCAAGACCCAATTCACATCTTCCAGGGCAGCTTGGTAATCCCCCTGGTCAATCTTGCCCTGCACCGATTGCAGATAGGTTTGGCGAATGGGGTCCGGGGACGGAGCCGAGGCAACAGGAGGGGCGGCCACGGAACCGAGGGAGTCAACGGCGGGGACGGGGCGGGGCGGGGAAGTGGGGGGGGCGATCGGCGGGGGTTCGGGGGCCAGTAACTGCTGGGGCTGCTTTTGCCACTGGCGAATTTGGTCACGGCATTGGGCGATCGCAGCGGCAGTGGTGTCCGCGTCGGCATTCCGATCGGCGGGTGGCGGTGGGGTGCCCGTGGTGGCAGAACTGGGGCCAAAATCTGGGGCAACGGTTGAACTGGCCGCATCCAAGGCTTCATAGGCCGCGATCGCCGCTGTATAGGCCGCGATCGCCCCGGACCAATCCCGCTGTAAGGCCCGTGCTTTCCCCAACAGCCGCCAAGCCACAGGCCACTGGGGGTGTAGGGTGAGGGCTTGCTGGGCATCGATCGCCGCCGCCGCTCCCTGTCCCAAACTGAGATAGGCCATCGCTCGACCATAGTAAGCCGGGGCGCTAGGGTCCTGGTCCAGGCTCTGGCTATAGTCCGTAATGGCCCCGCTAAAGTCCTGTAACTTGAGACGCAGGTGAGCTTGTTCCAGGAAATGATCCGCAGCGGTCATAGACTATAACCCTTGCCCCACAGCCAGCGCTAAGACCCGGCCCCGAAATTCCACGATCGCCTTCCCTTGGGCTACCGCTAGCAAAATCCAACCCCGATCGCCCACCGCTTCACCCGGTGCAATCCGCTGGGTAACCCCATTCACCTTAAACAGCGCCAGGGAATTCGTACCATTCTCCAGAATGCCCATCAGCAGGGGCGTGGGGGGTGTTGCGGTGTCTGTGCTGCCGGTTCCGGGGCTGGGGACACTGCTGGGCGGCAGCGATCGCGCAGCGGGGTCAACGAGGCGAGGATCTGGGGCGAGGGAGGGTAAGGGCAGGGGCGGCAGCGCCGAAGAACCCGAAAGACTGCTGGGGCTAGCGGCTGGGGAGTTGGCCGCATACAGCCGATCGGCAGGGGCCGGAGCACCAGAACCGAGGGGACTGCCCCAGGCACTGCCAGGGATACCAGGAACGGGCTGGATGGGTAACTGCGCCGACCCTAAGCTGTAGGGAACCGCAGAGCCGTAGGGTTGTGGATAGGAGGCGTAGGGCTGTCCCCCACCACCGGCACCATAGGGAGCGCTCAAGCCTGGGCCGTAGGTCTGGCCATAGCTGGGACCATAGTAGAGCCGTTCCACCATGACCGGGCTGCGGGGAAATCCCGTTGCGGCATTGTCGGGAGTGGTCGTCGTGCCACCGTGCTTTAAGGCTGCGGCCCGCTGTTGGTTCCACTCAAGCTGATGAAAGGCGCTGAGCAAAGCTTGGGTCTCTGGAGGGGCGATCGGTTCTGGCAGGAGACCGTTGGCAGGGTCGCTTAGGTTGGGATTGCTGAGATTGGGATTAATAACAGCGCCGAGGGGGTCAGAAAGCTGGGCGACATCCAGAGCAGCTTCGGCCTCGATCGCGCTTTGGGCCGCACGATCGCCACTCCACCCATACAACACCGATCCCACCGCAGTCCCAAAGGACACCAATACCCCCACTTGCAACAGGCGGGTGAGCCGATCGCTCGCCAAGGTTTCCCGGAGCCGCCCTTGCCAAGACAGGGGCGCTGTAGCCGCTTCCTCCGGCTGGACCCACAGAACAATGGAGCCATCCTGGGGCAAAGCATCCTGGGGTAATTCCGTTTGGGCCTGAAGGGCCGTGTCGGCGGGCGAGGCTCCCAGCTTAGACAGGGGCGCGGGAGTCCGAGGGGTAGCCCATAAATCACCGTACTGGTCGCTACTGGGAACAAGGCCGGAAAACCACGGCAATCGACGGTCCAGAGCGGGCTGGGCGGCGGGAGTAGGACTGGGGGGCACAGAGGTAGAGGATGGCGAGGAGGGGTGAGCCTGGGCGGGGGGGGAAGCGGCGGAGGTCAGGCGATCGGCGCGGGCATGGGCTGGGAAAGGTTGGGCCGAGGATGCAGACTCAGCAGCGGCAGGGGGAGCATCGTCCTTTAAGAGATGGGCAAAGAGTGTTTCAAACAGGTTATCGGCGACGGGATCGATCGGGCTGCGATCGAGATCAGCCCCCGGATCAGCCAACACCTTTGGCGATCCAACCGCTGCTCCCGCTGCCATCCCGTCAATTCCCGCTCCTGTCCCATCAAAGCGGTTAACCGCTGTTTCCTCTGCCTCTGGAACCGCTCCTTGGGTCTCTTCCGTCCCTAAACTCTCCACCCCTGGCTCCCTGACCCTCACGCTCTGGTGAAGGCCATTAACCACCGGTTCAGAACCCACGGTTGGCTCCGGCTGCATGGCTAGCTCGATCGTCGCGGTTGGCTCTAGTTGCACTGCTGGCTCAGTCATCGCGATTGGCCCGATCGTCACTGCTGGCTCTGCCGGGGCCATAACCCTGCTGTGATTAAACCCCCAAGGCATTCCCTCCAAAACCGGCGGGAGCGCCGTCGAGGGAGAAAAGCTAGTGCCATTGGCGGCACCAGTCCACAACATGGGCGCAATCCGTTCCGGCAGCGAGGGGGAAAGGGCTGAACTGGGGTGCGGCGTGGGGTGCGGCGGGGAAGAAAGAAGTGCCCTGGGTTGTGCTGTCTCCCTATCAGAGGGGGCGATCGCATCATCTGGGTCCGGTGCCCCTTCAAAGGCAGCACCCCGATCGTGGGAGTTGGTTAAACCGAAGGAGCCAGCAACAGACATAGAATGGTTTCACCTACAAAAACGGGCGTGGATCAAGGGGGGGTGGGATTAATTCTGGTGCAGCACAGTCCATAATTGCCTCAGCCTGAGTCCCAAATGACCCCAGAACCGAGTTATTAAAAGTATACGACTCTTTAAGAAAGTATAGATTTCTTGCCGGTAAGCTGCGCTATCAAGCTTTTTGAGATAAGCCACGCCGTCAAGCCGCCTCATTTCAGCCGCTCAACGTTGATTCAGGCACCGTTTGCCTTCAATCAGTTGCCCTGAAGCCTGTCCCTGAAGCGGTTCCCTCAAGCAGCATCCCAGCCCTGC
>JBMTWK010000371.1:0-4256 GCA_049452395.1 Prochlorothrix sp.
ATGCGGATGTATACCCGCTGGGGAGAAAGCCAAGGCTATAAGGTGCAGTTGGCGGAATTGTCGGAAGGAGATGAGGCGGGCATTAAGTCGGCAACGTTGGAAATTCTGGGGCGCTATGCCTATGGGTATCTCAAATCGGAGAAGGGAACCCATCGCTTGGTGCGGATTTCTCCATTTAATGCCAATGGCAAGCGTCAAACCAGCTTTGCCGGGATTGAAGTGATGCCGGTGCTGGAGGAGGGAGTGGATCTGGATATTCCCGAAAAAGATCTGGAAATTACGACATCCCGTGCGGGGGGCAAGGGGGGCCAAAACGTCAATAAGGTGGAAACAGCGGTGCGGGTGGTTCATTTACCGACGGGCTTAGCGGTGCGCTGTACCCAAGAACGATCGCAGTTGCAAAATAAGGCGAAGGCCTTGGCTTTGCTGAAGGCGAAACTCTTGGTGGTGGCCCAGGAACAACGGGCCCAAGAAATTGCGGATATTCGGGGCGATATGGTGGAGGCCGCTTGGGGCACCCAAATTCGCAACTATGTTTTTCATCCCTATCAAATGGTTAAAGATCTCCGCACTCAAATGGAAACCACGGCAATTCAGGATGTGATGAATGGGGAATTGGATCCGTTCATTCAGGCCTACCTGCGCCAGGATCAAGGGGAGTAAGTTCTTTTGGGTGCTGTGGTTGCCCGGAATTTTTGGGCTTGGCGGCTCCGCCGCGATCGAGGAACCGGGGGGCGCGGGGGCAACTGCCGTTGGAGTTCCCCTTGCAGACGGCTTAATACGGAATCTCGTTCTAGGGTTTGCAATACTTGATCGATCGCCTGGTTGAGATCCGCTTGCCCATTGCCCCCCTCGGCTAAATAGCGCTTGGCGACTTGTCCCACGGCATAGGCGGAGGTTCCCGCGATCGCACCCTGGGTAACGGCGACGGAAATATAGGGCGCTAAACTGGCCCCTCCCGTAGGGGCTAAACCTGCACTGAGGAAGCCTTTGAGGGAGCCTAAGCCGAGGTGAGTCATGAATTCCCCCGCACTGAGGGCTGCGGTACTGATGCCAATGGCCCGCAGTAAACGCCAGGCTCCCCAGCGGGTGAGGGGCAAGCCATACAAGCGGGCTAGGGAGAGGATTAAGTTCACATCCACGATCGTTCCCCCGAGGATATCCAAAACCGCAATGGGATTAATGGCGACCGCCAAAGCCTTGGTGATGGCGCTTTTCCAAATTAATTCCTCCACCGCCGTTTCCCGGAGGCTTAATTTGCACTCGAGCATCCGAGTCTGGGCCGCTTGACCGTAAAGGAGGCCATTCAGGGTCAGTAGGGCTAAACCGTCCTGTTTGAGAATTTCGTAGATCCGGGTTTTGAGGGCCTCCACCTGGGGCAAACTGAGTTGGTGGTGTACCTCCATTTGACCGTCCTCCCGGCGTTTGAGCGATCGTTTTAGGGGGGCAGCAGCGGTCATGACAATATCGGACGTGGCGATCCAGTCCGGCAAGCGATCGGCTTGAATCTTGGCATAGAGGGCATCCCGATCGGCTTGGGAATATTGATCCACCTTGTTGAAGACGAGCAGGATGGGTTTTCCCGATCGCCGGAGATCCTGCAACACCTCGCATTCGAGATCCGTTAAGTCCCCCGCCACCACAAATAAAATTAAATCTGCCCGTTGGGCCACCCGTCGCGCCAACCGCGATCGTTGTTCCCCATTCACCTCATCCAAGCCAGGGGTATCCCACAGTTCTACATTCAAGGGCAGATCAACCTCCGGCAACGTCCAGCGGGCCGCCATAAATTGGCGCGTCACCCCATGCAGCGCTCCGGTTTGAAACCGGGATTCCCCCAATAAAGCATTGAGGAGCGAAGATTTCCCTTGACCCACCAAACCCAGCACCGCAATTTGCAACAGGCGAGATTCTAACTTGGCCTGCATCCGTCCTAATCCTCGCAAAACCCCCTCCAGTTGACTGCGTTCCCGAGGGGACTTGACCCAGCTGGTTCGTAGGGTGTGTAGGGTCTTTTGCGTTTGACGATAGGTGACCTCAAGGGCTAAATCTGGCGGTAAAGAACTAGGGACAGATGGACGGGATCGCATAGTTAGGGGTGGTGACAGATAACAGGAAGGGGTGGTGGGTTTTGAGCAAACCCGGGCGGCAGAACTTGGGGCAATGGTCTAGGCAAATCGCCTAGATTGAGGCACGATAGATTGAACCATCTTTATCCATTGAACTCAATGAATCAAAAAGTTAGGCTCACAACAGCCGCGTCGCGTGCTGTGGGGTGAACCTAACCCGAGGACTAATACTTTACCCACTGACTGGAGGTGATTTCCCATGGCTTTCCTTACTCAGGACGCTCAAGTCAATTGTAATCCCACGATCGCTCAGACGGTTTCCCTACCCCTGAGTCGATCGAGTGCGAAAGGGCATCGAACTCATCCAGCGGATCCGCCTCCCTTGATGACTATTGAACTGGCCGATGGGATTTATGCCAAAACCTCCATTCCCGTACTCAACCATCCCGCTGTCCGCTCCGGTTTTGCGGGGCATCCCGTCAATCCCCGCTGGAGTGCCACGAAGGTGGTGGCTTGGAAAACGGGACGAGAATGGCGACAAGGGTTATCGGATGGAACCTTGGTGGTGCGATCGACTGACTCCCTCTTAATCCCTGCGGCGGAGCTTACCCCTAGAGTAGAGCAGCCGAAACCTCAAGGTCTGTTTTGCGGTTTACCGTGGCGACGGTTTTTACACTCCTAATTTCAATCTCAGGGATGAGGTGCTATGTCTGCAGCGATCGCAGCCCACACTCTGGAACTCCATGAAGTTGAAGCACGATTTGAACTTCAGCAAGCCACGGATCTGGCTTTTTTTGCCGAATGGCAAGGTGTCAAAGAGCGTTTAGCGGAACCCGATCGTTACTGGTTAGATAAAGCTAAAGCGAATTTCCTAAGCTTGATGAAGTACCGACTCCACGAGGAAGTGGTCAAATTATCTATTTTGGCCCCACTCCTCGCCGTTTCGGGCTTAGGATCTGCTCCCTTCATTCCCCAAGCCGAAAAGCAAATTGAACTGACTTTGCCGGCTCAGGACTCAGATGGATGTGACATTATTCGAGGTCGTATTGATCTGCTGATTCTCTACCAAAATCTTTGGGTGGCCACGATTGAGACGAAACCGCAACAGGCAGACGTTTTAGAAGCTTTACCCCAAGCATTAACCTATATGTTGGCAAGTCCAGACCCTCCACAACCTGGGTTTCCCCAGTTTGGCTTGCTAACCAATGGGCGGCATTTCCTCTTTGTGAAATTGCTGCACCACACCTACGGGCTCTCGGATTTGTTTACCTTATTTCGTCAAGGGAATGAACTGTATCAAGTTGCAGCTATTCTGCAACGGCTAGGACAGGTGGTGATGCAATCGATTCCAGCGGCGGCATGAGACTTATCGTTGGTGTACGGATTGCGATCGTAAGCGTTGTCCGGTACGTAAAATCTGTCCCGCTAAAATGGCGGCTCCGAATCCATTATCAATATTGACGACTCCAACCCCAGCGGCACAGGAATTGAGCATCGTCAGCAGTGGGGCGAGTCCGGCAAAGCTCGCACCATAGCCAACGCTGGTGGGGACGGCGACGATCGGGCAGTCCGCTAGACCGGCGACGACACTGGGTAAAGCCCCCTCCATTCCGGCGACGACAATGAGTACATCTGCTCGATCGAGGATGGCTCGATTTTGCAAAAGGCGGTGAATGCCTGCGACCCCCACATCCCAAAGCCGATGGACTTGAAATCCACAGAGTTCGGCGGTTACCGCTGCTTCCTCCGCTACCGGCAAGTCGGAGGTTCCAGCGGTGAGAATGCCGATCGTTCCGGGTTGAGCGGGGGGCGACTGGGGCAAGATGGCACAAATGCGGGCCAGGGGAAAGTAGCGCAGATCCCTGACTTGGCTACGCACCTGGGTATAGACTTCCGGGCTGACTCGGGTGGCCATGACGATCGCTTGTCGGGACTGCATGGCTTGGATGATTTTGGCAATTTGCTCGGGGGTTTTGTCCTGTCCCCAGATTACTTCTGGAAAGCCAGTCCGGAGCGATCGATGATGATCGAGTCGGGCAAAATCGGCGACGAGTTCTGTATCTAATTGCTTTAAACGATCGAGGGCACTTTCCGGGGAGACTTGCCCTTGGGCAACGCCCTGCAAAAGATGCAGTAGGGGGGTAGAGTCGAGCATTACAAGTAAGTTTTAACTGCCGTGACACCGTT
>JBMTWK010000372.1:0-4233 GCA_049452395.1 Prochlorothrix sp.
GCAACCGCCCCAGTCTCCACCACCCCGCCCCAAAACCCGCCAGCTCGATCTGTCCAAACTCCCCCCCTCAACTTCCCCCCCTGCGGCCCCAATCCAAACCCCCTCACGCTCTTCTAGTCGCCAGGACAGTATTTTGGCGCAAATCAAGGCGGAACAGGAAGCCCAGGAGCGCCAGGATCAGGAAGCCCGCGATCGGGAGCGTCGTGCCCAAGAAGAGCGCGATCGGCGGGAGCGGGAACGCCGAGAACAGCAGGAACGGGAGCTAGCGGCCCAACAACAGCGGGAGCTAGAGCGCCTAGAACGCGAGCGGCAAATTGAAGCAGAACGGGAACGGCTGGAGCAGGAACGCCGAGAACGGGCGCAACGGGCCGAGGCCGAACGACAGGCCCAAGTAAAGCGGCAAGAATTGGAAAAAAGGGCGCAACAGTGGCTTAAAAAGCTAGATCCCATGTCCCACGATGGCCTCTGGTTTGAGAAATTTGCGGCCAGCTATGGGTCACGCCTAGAGGCGGCGATCGACTTCCTAGCCGTCGAAGAGGGACCCCAACTCGACGACTAGTCCCCTGAGACGGATGACGCTTCTGCAAACCCCCAGGGACTGCTAGGATACGCAACAGTTCCCTGCTTTAACCCCCCGTTAGGTTTGCCGTCATGCCTCAGTCCGCCATCGATCCAGCCACCCAAACTGCACATTTACAAGACCTCTGCCAGAAATTAAGCCGTTTAGGGTCGATTCCCTCCCAAACGGGCTGGAAACAGTTCTTGGGGGAAGGATCGATCGAGACCATCACCGCAGCGGCCCCCTGGGACAACTGGCCAGAGGGGACCATGAACGATCGGGGCCATATCGCCTGGGACCAAGGCCGACAGGTGCTTTGGCTGGTGCGGGAGCTACGGTTACCGGCCCAAGAGGGGGGCTATGATCTGCGGGGACTGGAGGCCAAACTGGCCCTAATGTGGTGGGCAGAGGCGGCGCAAATTTTCGTCAATGGCCACCTTGTCCAGGAGGGTGACCTATTTGACTGCTCAGCCCGGATTTTGCTGACGGAAGCGACCCAGGGCGGGGAGGTGTTTCAAATTGCGGTGCGGCTGGTGAGTCCCGGCCACGATCCAGGGGCATTGGTCAAAACGGAGCTACAGTTTGAGATTGGGGCCGATCGGCCCGTGGAGAGCCTGGAAGCTGACCAGCAGCCAGAGCCTCAGTTTATAGCCCAGGAATTCCTAACCCTGCTCCACTACGCGCCCCAAAATCCGCAAATTCTCCAGGACTTAACCCAAGCCCTAGCCCCCTTGCCGGACCTCCTCACCCAACTCCAGGCCGCCCAGACCACCACCGCCACCCTCCAACACTTTCTCGCCCAAACCCGCCAGTCTCTCCTCCCTTGGTCCGATTTCCTCAAGGAACGCAGCATTAGCCTCCTCGGACATGCCCATTTAGATTTGGCTTGGCTCTGGCCGATCGCGGAAACCTGGGAAGTCGCAGAGCGGACCTTTCGATCGGTCCTCAATCTACAAAAAACCTTTCCTGAGCTAATTTTTGGCCATTCCAGCCCTGCTCTTTATGCCTGGTTCCAGAAGCATCGATCGGACCTCTTTGCAGAGGTTCAGGCGGGGTTTCAGGCGGGGACTTGGGAGGCGATCGCGGGGCTGTGGGTCGAGCCGGATGCCGTGGTGAGCGGGGGAGAAGCTTTGGTGCGCCAAGTGCTCTATGGGCAGCGCTATGTGGAGCAGGAACTGGGGCAGATCAACCGCGTGGCTTGGTTGCCGGACACCTTTGGCTTTGGCTGGCAATTACCGCAAATTTTGCGCCAAGGGGGCGTTGATTGGTTTTTAACCCAGAAATTAACCTGGAACGATACCACTTCCTTCCCCCATGCCCTCTTTCACTGGCAATCTCCCGATGGGACTGAGATTCAAGCCATGATGACAGCCAGTATCGGGAAAGGCGTGGATCCGCTGGAAATGGTGACAGCAGCGGCACAGTGGGAGCAAAAAACGGGGCTAAAGCTGAGTTTATGGCTACCGGGCGTAGGCGACCATGGGGGCGGACCGACGCGGGATATGTTGGAACAGGTGCGCCGCTGGCAGCGATCGCCGCTGTTTCCCTACCTCCAGTGGACAAAACTCCATGATTATCTTGACGAAATCTCCCAAGGCCTTGAGATTAACCAAAATCCCGCGACTTTAACCGCATCAACCCCACTGACCTCCCCCTCAGCAGCATCAGCATCGCCGGAAGTCCCCCAGTCCCTCGAATCACTCAAATCGCTAGAAGCACCAGAAGCATCCAAATCCACGGCCCCAATCCCGCCCCAATCTCTCCCCTTACCCCGCTGGAGCCAAGACCTGTACCTCGAACTCCACCGAGGCTGCTACACCACCCACGGCGATCAAAAGCGCTATAACCGACAGGCAGAACACCAGCTTTACGAAGCAGAACTGTGGGCCTCCTGCGCTACTTTACTGACAAAAAGCACTTACCCCAAAGCTGAGCTAGAAACTGCTTGGAAACGGGTTCTATTTAATCAGTTCCATGATATTTTGCCCGGTTCTTCTATTCCAGAGGTCTACGAGACCGCTAATCCCTATTGGGAAGCAGCCCTAGCAACGGCGGCAACCGTCAAAGCCCGATCGCTCCAGCAGTTAGCACAGTCGATCGCCCTCGCCGATCGGCCCCACCCCGAAGCCCAACCCTGGCTCGTGTTTAATGCCCTCGCTTGGGATCGAACCGCAGTCATCGAGCTTCCCGTTCCAATTTCCCCAGAAATCACTAGCTTCCGGGTTTACAACCCCCAAAGTCAAGCTCTACCCACCCAAATCTCAGAACAACACACCCTCCTCGTTCTCACTACCGTTCCTGCCCTCGGCTATACCCTCCTGTGGGTCAGCCCCGATCGGTCCCCCCTAGACCCCACCCAGCCCCAAACTCCCCCCAACTCCTCCCCATGCACCTGGAACCCCCAAAATCTCACCCTCAGCAACGAATTTCTTGAGGTTACCCTCGATCCCAGGACGGGAGAAATCGCAGCAATTTGGGATCGCCAGTTGGGTCAGGATCTGCTGTATGCCCCCGGTAACCAATTCCAGTTTTTCCGCGATCGGGGCCAGTACTGGGATGCTTGGAATATTGACCCCAATTATGAGCAAAATCCCCTTGAATCTGCAACTTTAGTCAGCCTCACAGCCCTAGAAACCGGCCCACTTCGGGTTAAGGTGCGGGGAGTTTGGCAGTTTAACCAGTCGCGCATTGTGCAGGACTATTGTTTAGAGCAGCGATCGCCCCAACTGCAACTGATCACAACCGTAGAGTGGCAGGAAACCCAGGTGCTCTGGAAAGTGGCCTTTCCCCTGGAGATCGGGTCCACAACCAAAATCCCTCCCGCTAATTCCCAAAATTCAGACCATTCACCCGAAGAACCCGATAACTCTCTCGAATTCACCACAGAAATCGCCTGTGGAGCTATGCAACGTAGCTTAAACCCCCAAACCCCCCAGGAACAAGCACAGTGGGAAGTCCCCATCCACCGCTGGGCTGATTTAAGTCGGGTCGGGCCAGAGCCTCAAGGTGCTAAAGATGGGGCTGGAAATCCAGGCAATGCACCCCGTTCTACCGAAAGCTGGGGCGTAAGCCTGCTCAATGACTGCAAATATGGCTGTGATGCTCAGGAAACTCCCCAAGGAAGCCAATTACGCCTGACCTTGCTGCGGAGTCCCCTTTGGCCCAATCCCCACGCCGATCGGGGCCAGCATCAGTTTACCTACGCCCTCTATAGCCACGGGGGCAACTGGCAAGGCGGACAGACGGTACAGCAGGGCTATAACCTCAATCAGCCCTTAACCGCTATTAATCTGGCTTCAATTGGGGAAAACTCGCCCAGCCCTGCTCAAATACTACCTCAATCCGGTTCTCTCCTGCGGATCACGGTTGGGGACTCCACGGGCGATCGTCCCGATCGCAGTAATCTGGTCAATCCAGGTGATCAAGACAATCCCAGTAATCCCAGCAGTCCCGGCAATCCCAGCAATCCCCCCCAGCCCGTCACCTGGATTCCCATGGCCTTCAAACAACAAGAAGATCATCCCAATCAATGGATTCTGCGGGGCTACGAGAGCGAAGGTCAGCAAAAACAGTTGCAATTTACGGGATTACTGCTAGAAATGGGTCTCCTTACGCGATCGGGCGTTGTTAACGGCCTGGAACTGGACTTAAACCCGCAAGACCTAAGCCCGCAA
>JBMTWK010000373.1:0-4229 GCA_049452395.1 Prochlorothrix sp.
TAGTCAAAGCGGACGCGCAGCAGGAGGCGATCGAGATCGGTAAACGCCTTGCGGCCATGTAAAAAGCGGTGATTGTCCACCAAGAGAACATCTTGGTTCTCCATGGGAAACTCTAGGCGGTGGGGGCTGGCTTGAATGACTGCATCCAGCCGATCGAGGGCCTCCGCCAACTCCGCCCGCTGGGATGGGTCTACTTGGTCTAGCCCCGCCTTCATCGTGTCATACCGGTAGCGGAAGGGCACCGCCCCCTCCAGGATGCTGGCTTCGATATAGCCCGAATCCCCCGGTTCCCGGAAAATACTGGGCACCCCGATCGGCAGCTTGTGGGTGCGCAGCACCTGTAACAGCGCCTGTCCCGCCGCAGTTTGCTCCAAATCTTCAATCACGCGCCGAAAATCTAACAACATGCTGGCTCCCCCGCCACACTGGGCCGTCTGCACCATACACATCGCCACAAAATGCTCCGGCTGGGGCCGATATTGGGAATCGGTGTGAAGCTGGGCGGCTTGATTATGTTCTGAGAAGGTTTTGAGGGCAGAGCGGGAGACTACGGGCCGAATGGGCCACACAAAGTCATCCTGACCGGGATTGTGGGGGACTAGGGTGCCGATCGATCGGCAAAACTCACCAAAGTCCGCCATGATTGAGTCTAGATTGCGCCCTGAATTGCGCCCTGGGTTGCGCTCTGGGTCGTGCTTTGAATTGTGCTGTGAATCGCGCCCTGAATCGCGCCCTGAAGTGCTGTCTACGTCGCCCTGCTCGGAACCGGGCTGCCATCCCTTGAGTAAGGCCATGCCGTGGCGCTCCACATAGGCCCGAACCCAGCGGCCTAAGTCTTGGCCCGATCGAAATTGCTGGGCGAGGTGGGGAAAGGCGATCGTATGGGCGGCGATCGGGGGGCTGGGCGTAAGGCTGGAGGCGGGCACCTTTAAGGGCGAGGTTGCCGAAGCGGGGACAACCGGATGAGAACCAACGGTAAGCATAGTCAATTCTGTAGGTATTGTTAAGGTCTAGGGCGGGCGGGACAGTTTTTCCGCTTCAGTCGTCAGGGGCGGTTAGGGTCAGTTGGGGGTTGCAAGACGGCTTTGCTGTTTCTAACATTTCATAATGATTCTTCATCGCAAATCTTGAGTTTTTCTAGAGAGGGAAACCGGCTCACGGCATCCCATTCCCCAGACGAAGGGAGATTTTTGTGCTTTGCATTACCCTTAGCCTTCCCTAAATCCCCTTCGATCCTTGCGCACCCTGCTCACCCCTACTTTTCTAGCCGCCTTTCCCCTGACTCTATCGTCGCATTTCTCACGGTTATTCTAGACTTATGGCTTGCAACTGTTCCCCCGCTTGGGCCGCGCTGACCCGCTGGTTTGCCCTGCCCACTGTCCTTTTGTCGAATCTCAATTCCAATCCCCAGCCCAATCCTAAGCCCAGTCCCAAGGCCAATCCCCAGACCTCTGGCGCTGCCGATCGGGGTAGTGCTCGATCGGCCCCAGACCCCGAAAACCTGGACTTTAGCCTCGATCCCCAAGTGCTCAACCTCAATCCCCAGATTCCCATTTCCCTGCTGCTGGGCCTTGCCACTGGCTCGGTTTTGGTGGGCTTACAGGTTGGGCAAGGTTTGCTGTCTGCCCTGGTGGAACTGGGGGAACTGAGCGAAGAAATGCTGCGGGGCGATCGGCTGCCCATCCTCAAGACTCAGCCCAATTTGGATCCATCTGAGGCGGATTCTGCCCCCTAAATCCCTGTTAGTCTCCCCTAACCAACCTATGCCCAAACACCGGGCCGCGATGGGGGGGATGCTATACTATTCGCGGCTTACAGGGCATCCACCGCTCGTGGCTGACCCTTCTCCCTCGGTCTCGCCAGTCCCCTCCCCTCAGCCCCAGCGCTTAACCGCGCCGTTGAGACTTAGGGACTGCTGCTGTCCAAGGTCGATCGTCATGCTCCGGCCCGGTGGCTCCCCGATTGCATATAGTACGAAATTCATACGCTGATGAACCCTGACTCGATCGGGCTGTGGGGCTTTCCCATAGGTCATCACCCATGAGCAAGGCTAGCAATTGTATAGTCTAAGTTGGCCGCTGCCCCATCTGCATAGGTTGTGCATTGGTAGCGGCATCTCCGTGTAATTGTGAACGTTTTAAGTGGTTGCTGGAACAGGGATCCCTCCTATGAGTTCAACCCTCTCATACTCTTCAGATGATGCCTTTGGCGCTCGTGCCGTTGCCCCAACAACGGATTCCCCTCCTGTGGATATTCCTTCGGCTGGAGACCTCTTTCTCCGTCATCGTCTGAAGATGATAGAAGAGCTGTGGGAAACTGTGCTGCGCCAAGAATGCGGCCAGGAATTGGTGGACATTTTGACCCAACTGCGGGATTTAAGTTCCCCCGAAGGACAGGCTCCCGAAGCCGTGGCTGGAGAGTTACTCCGGGTTGTTGAGCATTTAGACCTCAATCAGGCCATTCGCTCAGCCCGCGCCTTTGCGCTCTACTTCCAGTTAATCAACATTGTTGAGCAGCACTACGAACAGCGGCAGTATCACCTCATCTACGATCGCCGCAACCAGGACCCCGCCGCCGAAGTGGAATCCCTCTTTCCTCCGGCCCCTGAAGACCTCCCCCTGATGGATCCCCAAGCGGGTCTCCTGGAGCGCAGCTTCCAGGGCAGTGCCCCCAAGCGCCCCGCCCCCATCATCTTCAAAACCCTTTTCCCCAAGCTCAAGCGCCTCAACGTGCCGCCCCAGCAAATCCAGCGGCTGCTGCAACAGTTGGATATTCGCTTGGTCTTCACCGCCCACCCCACGGAAATTGTGCGCCACACGATCCGGGATAAGCAACGGCGCATTGCGCGGGGGCTGCGGGGCTTGGATAATCTGGAGCATCTGGAGCCGACGGAACTGGCCGACTCCTCGGAAGCGGCAGAACTGCGCAAGCAACTGACGGAGGAAATTCGTCTCTGGTGGCGCACCGATGAGCTACACCAGTTTAAGCCCGCTGTTTTGGATGAGGTGGACTACGCTCTCCACTATTTTGAGGAAGTTCTCTTTGAAGCAACTCCCCAACTCTACCGCCGCTTTGTCCAGTCCCTGAAGGAAACCTTTCCCCAACTGGCTCCGCCCAACTACGATTTTTGTAAGTTTGGCTCTTGGGTTGGGGCCGATCGCGATGGTAACCCCTCCGTGACCCCCCAGGTGACCTGGCGCACGGCCTGCTATCAGCGGGGCTTGGTTCTGGAGCGCTATATTCACTCGATCGAGCAACTGCGCAACCTCCTCAGCCAGTCCCTGCACTGGAGCGAGGTCTTACCGGAACTCCTGGAGTCCCTAGAGCAAGAACGGGCTAAAATGCCCGATATCTACGAAAAACTCGCCATTCGCTACCGCCAGGAACCCTACCGCCTCAAGCTTTCCTATATTCTCCAGCGTTTGATTAATACCCGCGAACGCAACGCCCGCCTCCAGCAACTCCAGGATATTAACGAAGAACTGCCGGAAGTCCATCCCGGCTCCGTTTACCAAGGTGCCCAGGCATTTTTGGATGAGTTGGAGCTAATTCGGCGTAATTTGCTGGAAACGGGATTGGCTTGCCAGGAACTGGAAGATCTGATCTGTCAGGTCAAGGTCTATGGTTTTAACTTGGCCTACCTGGATATGCGCCAGGAAAGTTCCCGCCACTCCGATACGCTGAACGAGGTGGTGGACTATCTCCAGATTTTGCCCAAAACCTACGATGACCTGAGCGAAGAGGAGCGCGTCGAGTGGTTAGTTAAGGAACTGTCTAACCGTCGGCCTTTGGTGCCCGCTGAGCTACCGTTTTCCGACAAAACTAAGGAAGCGCTGGAAACCTTCCGGGCTATGCGGCGACTTCAGCAGGAGTTTGGGGCGGCGATTTGCCAAACCTACATTATTAGCATGAGCCAGGATGTGAGTGATGTCCTGGAGGTGCTACTGCTGGCCCAGGAGGCGGGTCTTTATGATCCGGTGACGGGCACGGGCCATTTGCACATTGTGCCGCTGTTCGAGACGGTGGAGGACTTGCGCCGCGCTCCCACGGTGATGAAGGCGCTGTTTGAGATGCCGCTTTATCGGGCACTGCTGTGGGGGGGTTATGAGCAGTTAGCGTCGGCCCCAACCGCCAGTGGGGAACCGGTGCGGCCTCTTCAGGAAGTGATGCTCGGTTATTCTGACAGCAATAAGGATTCCGGCTTCCTCAGCAGCAACTGGGAGATCCAC
>JBMTWK010000374.1:0-4225 GCA_049452395.1 Prochlorothrix sp.
GCATAGTGTGTCAGCCTACAGATATTAAAAAAGGTGGGCAAAGCCCACCTTAAAGAGAATTAGGGATTTACAATCCTAGGCCACTGCTGCCGGAGTTTGAATGGGTTGAGCCTGCTTCAGAAAATCCTGAAGCTTCTCGCCCTCAATAACCTCAACCTCCAGGATTTCCTGGGAAATTTGCTCCAGAAGATCCCGATTTTGGTGCAGAATCGTCAGAGCTTGCTGGTGCGCCTGCTCCACAATTTCCTTCACCTCAGCATCGATCGCCTGCGCCGTCGTATCACTGACCATCCGGCGAGGATTCATCGACTCACCCAGGAAACTATTACCGCTCCCGCGATCGTAGGCCAACGGACCCAACACCTTACTCATACCGTAGGTCGTCACCATCCGCTCCGCCAAATCCGTCGCCCGTTGCAGGTCATTGGAAGCCCCCGTCGTGACATTGCCGAAAATAATCTCCTCCGCAGCACGACCCCCCAGCAACGTCGCAATTTGGCCCCGTAGCTCATCCTCATTCTGCAAGAAGCGATCTTCCGTCGGCAGTTGCAAGGTATAGCCCAGCGCCGCCATACCACGGGGGACGATCGAAATCTTCGCCACCTTACTGCCACCGGGCATCAACGTCCCTACCAAAGCATGACCCGCCTCGTGATAGGCCACGATCTTCTTCTCCTGCTCGTTCAGAACCCGGCTTTTCTTCTCCAAACCGGCCACAACCCGCTCGATCGCCTCATTAAAATCTGCCTGGATCGCTGAGGTGCGGTTATTCCGGGCCGCAAGCAGTGCAGCCTCATTGACTAAGTTAGCCAAATCCGCCCCCGCAAATCCAGGGGTTCGGGTCGCCAGAGCATGGAGATCCACATCACCGGCCAGCTTCACCTTCTGGGCATAGATTTTAAGGATGGCCTCCCGACCGGACAGATCAGGCCGATCGACCAAAACCTGGCGATCGAAGCGTCCCGGACGTTGCAGCGCCGGATCCAGCGTTTCGGGGCGGTTTGTTGCCGCTAGGACGATGACAGTCCCATCTCCGGCACTAAAACCGTCCATTTCCGTTAAAAGCTGGTTCAGGGTCTGCTCTCGCTCATCATTGCCGCCATACATGCCCCCACTGGCGCGGGACTTGCCGATCGCATCCAACTCATCAATAAAAATGATGCAAGGCGCTTTCTGCTTCGCCTGGGCGAAGAGATCCCGCACCCGCGCAGCACCCGCCCCCACAAACAGCTCCACAAACTCAGAACCGGAAATACTGAAGAAAGAAACCCCCGCCTCACCGGCTACAGCCTTAGCCAGCAGCGTTTTACCCGTTCCCGGAGGACCGACCAACATCACCCCACGGGGGATGCGGGCACCGATATCAAGGAAACGCTGGGGATTTTTGAGGAATTCCACCACTTCCTGCAATTCTGCCTTGGCTTCCTGGACCCCAGCCACATCATCAAAGCCGACTTTGGTCGATTCTCCCTCCACATAGACCTTGGCCTTACTGCGGGTAAAGGACATGGCACCCTGGGCACCCCCGCCTTGACGCGCCGCAAAAAGCTGGAAAATTCCCACAAAAATCAACGGCGGAATCACCCAGCCAAGGAGCGTTGTAAACCAGTTACTTTTGGGTGGGGGTGCCGCTGCAAACTCAACACCCTTGTCTTCAAGACGTTGGGGTAGCTCTAGGTCAAAAATCGGCGTAGTCCGCAGAATTTGAGTCTGATCCTCATCTAAATCGACATCCTTGAGCTGATAGCGGATCTCATCTTGGCCCACATAGGCCCGCGCCACCTTACCATCCTCCACTTGGTCAATGAAGAAGCTGTAGGGCACTTGGGGAATGGAAGGACTCAGGAAAAAGGGAGACAGGGCATTGAGTAGGAAAAAGACCCCCGCTAGCAAAAACAGAATGCTAGAGATTGAAAAGCGGCGATGAGTGTTGTTTTTGTCACGAATTGCCATAGTACTTGGGCTGTAAGGGGTAAACCGGTGCAAGCGCTACGATCGCGCCCGCTTTTTGTGTGCTGATTATGGGCTGACTCTGGGCTGAAGCGTCACAGACACAGGACGACATCACAGGGAACTGTGTTCTATTAGACCGATTTTTCGGGAGCGGGGGGAGGGCGGTTGCTGGGGTTTTCTTGACGGTTTTCTACCCTTGCCGGGAACCCCGATCGGGGATTCCCTTAGGACTCAAACCCAGACCACAAGCGGCGATCGGCCAAGTGGGAGGGCACCACATTTTGCAAACTGCGGAAAATCGTTTCAATGCGTCCGGGGTGCTCCTGTTCCCAAGCTTGGAGCATCGCCTTGATCTGGACCCGTTGCAGATTGTCCTGGGAGCCGCAAAGGTTGCAGGGAATCACCGGAAACCGACACAGTTCGGCATAGTGGGCAATATCGGCCTCCGCACAGTAAATCAGGGGCCGAATCACCGTATTTTGACCATCATCGCTCTGGAGTTTGGGCGGCATGGCCTTGAGTTGGCCGGTATAGAACAGGTTCAAAAACAGGGTTTCCACGCTGTCCTCGCGGTGGTGACCCAGGGCAATTTTCGTCATGCCTTCTTCCTGGGCAACCCGATACAAAATTCCCCGTCGAAACCGGGAACAAAGGCTACAGTAGGTTTTTCCGGGGGGAATCTGGGCTGTGACGCGGCTGTAGGTGTCCTCTTCAATGATGCGATAGGCTACGCCACAGTGCTGAAAATACTGGGGTAAAATCTCCGCCGGAAATCCGGGCTGTTTTTGGTCCAGGTTCACGGCGAGCAGCTCAAAGTCGATCGGAGCCTGCCGCTGCAATTGCAGCAATACATCCAGCAGAACATGGGAGTCTTTGCCGCCGGACACACACACCATCACCCGATCGCCCGCTTCAATCAAGCCATAGTCGGCGATCTCCTGCCCCACTTGGTGCCGCAACCGCTTTGCCCAGCGTCGCTGTTCTTTACTGGGCTGTGACCTCCCCTGGGCCGTGCTAAACCGGTGACTGGCCATAGAAGGGCATTGCAGTAGACCAATGGGGCCGATCGCCCTGGAGCCATGCCAAACGGGCCAGCGCAAAGATAGCCGTCACTGCATTGGCTTCGGGGTCTGGTTGTGGGTTGGGATCGATCGCGGTTGGGGGAGATGCTGGGTTTGGGGCGAGAGACGGGGAAACTGGGGCTGGGGCTTGATTGACGGGCCGATCGATCGCCACCGCATCGGGATACTCCAAACAAATCGCCTGCCACTGCTCCGGCGTAAAAACCCGATCGGCCACCCGCACTTGGGGCAACTGCCCCCGCCCCCGCCCCTGGTACACCGCCCCATACATCTCTCCCCGCCGCGCCGGTAACGTCACCGCAACCGGCTGACTCCAATCCCCCCGCTGCTCCCAATACTCCCACGCCAGCGCCGCCAGCGTAGACACCGGAAATAGTGGCACCTCCAGCGCCTGCGCCAAGGTCCGAGCCGTCACCATCCCCAGCCGCGTCCCCGTAAAGCCCCCCGGCCCCTGGGCCACTGCCACCCAAGCCACCTCCGCCCAAGTTTGCGGCCCCAAAAAATCCCCCAAAACCTGCTGCAACTGCGTTGACAGCTCCCGCCCCAACTCCCACACCTGCCACCGACAGGGCACCTCAGCCGACTCCACCCCCCCCAGGGCTAACCCTAAAGCCGGGGTGGTTGTGTGGAGGGCAAGGCCATAGGCGGAGTGCAACGGGGAGAGGGCAGTGGTTGAAATCACAGGCATTCCAGCAACGGCGACAATAGTAAGGTCTGGGAAAGAACGCCCTAGGTGGGAATCAGTTCACCGGGGCGCAGGCGTGCCCATTTTCCCATGTCCGCCGCAAAACTATCGCATCCCACCACATCCCACTCCATTTCAATTTCCAGGGGATCGGAACCCGTGCGAATGTTGACATTAATGCTGGGATTCACCGGCTCAAAATTCGGGGCTGCCGTCAGGTGAGGCTGTTGGTGTTGGTGTTCAACAGCGTGGTAAGTGGTGCAGCGATCGACGTAGGTACAGTTAATACAAATACACATAGGTCAAGGCTCCAGCAAAGGGCATAGGGGAGTTCCGGGCCAGACCCCAAATCCCCTCCCTCTGGTGTAGCAAATATTCGCCACAAATGCTGTCGCCATGGGGAGCATCCTACTTTAGCGATTTCACTGACATGGTAGGGGCAAACCCCCAGTGGTAACTATTCAGGGGTCTACGAAGTTAGTAGGGTTTCAGCCCTCCGATCGGA
>JBMTWK010000375.1:0-4222 GCA_049452395.1 Prochlorothrix sp.
AACCCGATCGCCCCTAGCTCCCCTCGCTTCTCCACCCCTACCCCTTAGCCGCTGCATATCTATGCCCTGGTTTGTCAAAATCGAAAAAGGCATTGTAGAAAAAGCCGTGTTCGATCGCCATGTTCCTGCCCATAAAGCCTATGTGCGCGACCTCATTACCAAGGGCCATGAAGCGCAAACGGGCTATTGGGGCGATTTTGGGGGCGGAATGCTCTTGTTTCGGGCAGAATCACGGGCAGAAGCTGAGGCGATCGTCGCCCAGGATCCCTTAGTCCAAAACCAATGTGTCACCTACGAACTGCACGAATGGCGCATTGTTGTACCCTAGCACTATCAGCCCTAGGAACCCCATCACAGCCCTAGGGACGGCCTAGGAACGGCCTAGGAACCGCATTAAACTCAATTGAACAGGGTGTCTCGCCTCAAGTGTATCGCCTCAGTAAATAGAATTAAAGGTCTGTAGCGTGTAGCCCTAGACCTGCGATCGCCTACGGTAAACACCCCCATGGTTGCCTCGACTTCTTCGTCTGCCTTTTCCGCTGCGCACCCTCCCTCCAATCCCGCCTTGGATGAATTTTCCCTGGCCGGGGTTACGCCGGAGGATATTAATCAGAAACAGATGTTTCGGTTAATTAAAACCCTAATTCCCTTGAAAGTCTGTCAATATCACCAGATTTTGCCCCTTTCCGTTGAAGGGAAGTACCTCAAGCTGGGCATGGTTGATCTGGATGATGATGAAGCTTTGAACTTTGTGCGGCGCACCTTGGGTTATATCCACTGCACCTTGCTGCCCCGCCCCATCAGCGTTGAGCTACTGCAAGCCCAGTTAGCCCACTATCAGCAGCACATCCAAGACGATTCCCAGGGATCCAGCGGGCCGATCGGCCCCATCAGCGGGGGGTGGTCTCGCCCCAAAAGCGGTCAGGAGCAAGGGCTGCGGGGGGTAACGGCCAAGGACGAAAAGGGCGGGACAGCGGCGATCGGCTCCGGTGCTCCCTCCGACTCAGCCACGCCTTTCGGCACTTCTTCCGGCCCCAGTTCCGCGAACCTCAACCCTAACCTCAGCGCAACCGCAAACGCTGCCCTAGGCGCTAAAATCCGCTCCAAACTGGGCCAATCCCTCTACTCTGAGACCCCAAACTCGGCTTCTGAGCCACCCGTGGAGCATGTGGAGAACGGCCCTCAGAACTACGCTGTTGATCCCTTGGGTGCCGCTGCCTTGGCTGCACCTGTGTCCCCGGCTGCTGCAACCCACGCCTCTTCCCGTCAGGCCGCTGCGGCTTACTCCTCCACTTTGGGATCTGGCTTGGGATCTGGCCTAGAATCTGGCTTGGGATCTGGCCTAGAATCTGCCTTGGAATCTGCCTTGGAAACCGAGGTCAACCCCGCCGATCGGCCAGGAATGACCCCCCCGGATTCTCTTTCGGCTGAATCGAGCACGATCGCGACACTTCCCGCTAGCTCAGCCCCCCAAGCTCCACTGCCGCCGCCCCTGCGCCTGGTACAGCCCTACACCCCCACTCGCATTCCCCCCCTCAAGCTCCAAACCTATTACCTCACCCAGCCCCTAGAAGTCCTCACCGACCTCCCCGCCCATAACCTGCTTCAGGAACTGCTAGGCCGGGTGCTGTTGGGGGGCATTGGTCGGCTGTATTTTGAGCCAGCCACCACCTTTGGCAAGATTCTTTGGAGTCAAAGTGGGGTGTTGCAGTCGGTTTTGGATCCGGTGGATTTGCTCCTGTACCGGGGGATGATCGAGGAACTCAAAATCCTGGCAGGGCTGCCCCCCCAACCCCTCCGCCAGCCCCAGCACGTTGAGCTAGAGCGGCTCTACCAAGACAAGCGGCTGTTACTGCGCATCCACATTATGCCCCGCGCTAAGGGGGAGCAGGCCACGCTTCAGGTGCTGCGGGGTGCGGCTTTGAAGTTTTATGAGCAGCAGCAAATCAGCAAACTGGAAAACGATGCGCTGCAAATTGCCCAACAACTGCACCGAAAGCTGTCGGAGTTGCGCAGTACCCAGGATGCCTTGCAGGGCGATCGGGATCCTTCGCTGGAGTCCCTAGGGGCCATCACCGAGCTAAAGGAAATGCTCAACACCATCAACCAGCGCCTACAAAACCTGTAAAAACGCTTTATAAAGACGCTCTGGCAAAACGGGTCCATCCCACTTTAGACGGGCCAGAGGCCCATCCCACCCAAGAGGTGGTTGTGGGATAGCCGGACCGGCTGTCCATAGGCGAAAGTGGGATACACCGGGCAAAACGGCGGGCTACAGGTCTGTTTTGCAGCGATCGCCCGTGCAGGTGAGGTCTGGG
Source organism: Prochlorothrix sp. (assembly GCA_049452395.1). GTDB lineage: Bacteria > Cyanobacteriota > Cyanobacteriia > Prochlorotrichales > Prochlorotrichaceae > Prochlorothrix. Next base: position 2,319 of record JBMTWK010000375.1, read on the forward strand.
GTTGGGTTTTGGGTGCGGCGCGTTTGGCGATCGGCCACGATCGTGGCTAAATCTGGGCGACCGGTGAGGGCAAGGCGACGATCGGCCCACAGCCCATAGAGCCAATCGGCAAAGGCACCCACCACGGGCAACTTCGTCACCGCATAGACCCAACCCAGGCCCAGCACCGTATAAATTTCGCGAAAAACTTCCACATTCTGGTAAATACGACCATCGGCCCCAATGGCGTGGATCCGCCCCATGGCAGTTTCAAAGTCGATGCCCCCATGGTCGGCGGGGTTGTAGTCGTCGGCGGCAATGTCCACAAAGGCGACCAAGCCCCGATCGTGGTCGCGGCGGCGCAGAAAGTTGACTTCCCGCACACAGAGGGGGCATTGGCCATCGTAGAGGAGCTTGATGCGCCAGGAGGGGGCAGTTGCGGTGGGGGTTTTCTGGGGGGAAGCGGTCATGGGGTTTACAGGGGTTGTAGGAGTCATGGGAGGTTATGGGAATGGGAGGTTATGGGAGTGGGAGGTTATGGGAGTGGGAGGTTATGGGAGTGGGAGGTTATGGGAGGTTATGGGAATGGGGAGGTCTGGGGTCAGTCTGGAGGCAAGGCTTGGCGCACGTCTTGGCGCAAGGTTAGGCGCGAGTCTTTACTACTGGTAGACATTTTAGAAAAGATTATGTTACTTTAATTAACATATTGAGATATTCGTTAACAATGCGTGGGTAACGGGGTCTGGAGTTCTCTGGGGCAAACTCATCACAACCTGCCCTCCCCCAACTGCCGCGTGTGGGTAGCGACAATCTCTCCTCCTTGACTAGCTAACGACGGAAGACCTCTAGCGCTTTGTTAGAGGTCTTTTTTTGCCTTTGGGCCGGGATTAATTTTTTTCTGGAGTAACCCCTTGTTTTGGGTGCGGCTCTAGGCTATAGTAGGAAGCCGGTAAGAAAAACCGCACCCCGGACGTATAGCTCAGTTGGTTAGAGTACATCGTTGACATCGATGGGGTCACTGGTTCGAGTCCAGTTACGTCCATAACACGCGCAAATCTAAGATAAATCCTGTTAGAACATCTTCGCCGGATAGGGTTGCTGGATTGTCTAGGATTTCTAGGGCTTGACCCGATCGGTAAATGCCTACCCGCTTGCCTTTGGGGTCAATTAACCAGCCTAACCGGCAACCATTGGTCATGTATTCTTCCATCTTCAATGTCCCCTGTTTCCAGGAATCAGAGGGCGACAGCAATTCCACAACAAAATCAGGACAGAGGGGCAAAAATCCCTGCCGCTGCTCTGGGGTAAGGGCTTCCCATTTTTCCAAGGGAATCCAGGCTAAGTCTGGCGATCGATCGGCCCCATTGGGCAAGGCAAACCCACCAGAAGAGTCAAAGGTTTTACCTTGGCGAGTTTGGCGATTCCACAATCCTAAATCGGTTCCCAGTTCTGAACTCCAGTTACTCATCTCGCCCCCAAGTGGTAACACAATATGCAAAACTGCATCGGCACTGCGCTCTAAGCGAACATCAGGGTTAGATCGGCAGAGTTGGTAAAATTTTTCGCGGGTGAGGGTAAAAACAGGGTTTAAGTTAAGCGAGATCGATCGCATAGCACTGTTCCATAAAGTGATTCGAGCCGAGTGGTTCAAGCCGTGGAATGGGCTAAGTGAAACTTACTCCTTATCTTTAGGCACGGTCTCTCAAACCCATAAAGCCATCATGAAGCTTGACATTCCGGATGAGAGCAAAATGACGTGTTTCTTTCATTTTACGTGACCTTTGCTAGAGGGTCGGCACGGGGGCACGACCCCTACGATCGTTAATGTCAAAATTCTCGTAGGGGCGGGTTTTCGCCAAAATTCTTATAAAATCGCCATTATTTCCCCAAACCCGCCCTCTTGGTTTCGATACACCCCCGATCGT
>JBMTWK010000376.1:0-4215 GCA_049452395.1 Prochlorothrix sp.
TTGGGGCTGGGGGGATTGGTGTGTTTGGCAGTTGGGGGAACGGGTTATTGGGTAGTGCGGCAGATTGAGCGACCGCTGGAGGCCGCACAGCGGGATCTCCAAAGTCTGTTACACAACCAAGTCCCTGAGCCAATCACGGCATCCTCTTCCCTAACCCTCATCCAAACCCTCATCAAGGACCTCAATGACCTGGGGGTCAAAATGGGTCAGCAGTGGGCATCTTCCCAGGAGCAGGAGCAGCGATCGAACTTGCTTTTGGAGAACTTGCCTGTCGGCATGGGGCTGTGGGACGGGGCAGGCAAACTGCTGTTTCTCAATCGCAAAGGCCGACAACTGCTTGGCTTGGAACCGGCGATCGGCCCCAGCCATGGCCCGGAGCAGGCCGGACGATCGGCCTCCACCTTACCAAACCCCCTACCGCCCCTCTTCTACGTCGCTGGACAGCCAACCCCGGTCTCCTTGCAAGACCTGCCGGGATTTGCCTTTACCCCCCAGCAAACCCAAAAGGTATTACGCAACGTCGAGATTAAGCACCAGGGGCAGCGCGTGCCCTTGGCCATTAAAATGCAGTGGATCGTGGCCACTGCAATCCCCAAAACGCCCGGAGCGCCCAATTTAGCCCCTCCCGACCTCGCGTTCCCTGGCTTATCCGCCCTTGATTGGGGTACGCCCTGGAGCAATCCACCAGCGGGGGAGGCAACGGACCGAGGATTGTCCTGGGGAGCCGATCGGGCCGATCGCCCCGTAGACCCAAGCCAAGCCGATCGCCCCGCCAACCCTGAGGCAGTGGACCCCAGCCGCCTCTATCAGGTGGCCATTTTTGAAAATATGACCTTCCAGCGGCAGTTGGAGCAATTGCAGCAGACCCATGAGGAGTCTCTGCGGCAACAACTCAAGACCCTAGAGGATCGCCACCAGACCCACGCAACCTTGATCCATAACCTGTTGGAACTGTTGCAGATCTGTGTCGTGCGCCTTGAGGTTAATGCCCAGTCCCAGGTGACGGTGCAGTCAGTCTCGCCCCAAAGTTGCCAGGTCTTTGGTTACAGCCCTGAACAGCTCCAAGCCAATCCCCAGCTCTGGTACGAAAATATTGCGGAAGACGATCGGGCAACCTTAGTGGATCCCTATCTCCAGGCGGAGGCATGGCGGGTACCGGGATCTTCCCCGCTGGTGACCCCAGAAAACGACACGTCCAGCACCGCTACGGGTTCCAGCACGGCCCAGCCCGATCGGACCCAGCCCGATCGCACCCAGCCCGATCGTGCCCCAACCCCCGAAACCGCGCCCGCCCCAACTCCTCCAGCGCCGATCGAAGCCAGTCCTCTCTCTCCAGCCCAACCGCCCGATCGGCTCCCGGTCCCCAGTCTGGCTCCAACCCTGTCAGCCCTAAACGGGTTCGAGACCTTCAAGCTGGAACCCTTGGACGATCAAGCCCTGGACCCCAGAGCGTCCCAATCCCCCATCACAACCCAAAACGGCCCCGCCTGCTACCGTTTCCAAAAACCGGACGGGAGCCACAGTTTTGTTTTGTCCCGCTACCGCGCCCAGTGGAATCCTTCGACCCAGTGCTGGTCGATCGAGATCTTTTCCCTAGATGTCACCCAGCTTCGCACCCAGCCAGCCCAGGATCCAGCCAGCACCCCCAGCTTCCACTTCAGTGACCCCACTGCCCCAGAGCCAGAGGCAAACGAATCCGCCCTGGCGCAGTTCGCAGCCCAGCTTCAGCAGCTCCACCAGGAAAAAGAACAAGCAGAACGCCACTCCCGCGCCAAAAGCGAGTTTCTGGCCACCCTGAGCCATGATATTCGGACCCTCCTGTCCGGCATTGTCGGCATGGCGGAGCTAGCCCTCAAAACCGAGCTAACCTCCCAACAACACCATTACCTCGATCGCATTCAAGGCTCCTCCCATAACCTCCTCTCCCTGCTTAATGACCTGCTCGACCTCTCCAAAATTGAATCCGGCAGATTTGCCTTGGAAAACACCTGCTTTAGTCTGGAGCAAGTCCTCACCGGGCTAACGGACCTGCGGGTACTGAAGAACAACCGCAAGGATTTAGAGCTATTAATCGACGTGGCCAGCAATGTGCCGCCCTATCTGCAAGGGGATTCCCTGCGGCTCAGCCAGATCTTGACCAATTTGGTCAGCAATGCCCTCAAGTTTACGGAGCAGGGAGAGGTGGTGGTCTCGGCAGAAACGATCTCCAGCACCGATCACACCCTCACGATCCAATTTGCGGTGCGCGATACGGGCATTGGCCTCTCACCACCCCAGCAACAACGGCTGTTTGAAGCTTTCCAGCAAGCCGACATTGCCATTGCCCGCCAGTATGGTGGAACCGGCTTGGGCCTCTATATCTGTCATCAGTTGGTGGAGATGATGGGGGGCACCCTGGGTATAGACAGCGAAGTGGGGCGGGGCAGTCTCTTTTGGTTCACGGTGGTGCTGGGCCAGGTGGATCCCAAGGACTATCCCCAAGAGGCCGATCATCAAAGTGCTTTGGCGAATCTTCGCGTTTTGGTGGTGGATGATAGCCCCTTGGCCACCCGCGTGCTGAATAAAATGCTGCGCGGCTACGGAGCGCAACCGACTCTGGTGCAGGGTGGGGGGGCCGCGATCGCCAGCCTGACCACGGCCCTGCATAAACAGGAACCCTTCGATGTCATCCTGTTGGATCAGCGAATGCCGGAGATGGACGGCCTTGCCGTGGCGGACTATCTCCAGCGGCATCCCGACCTCCTCAGTCGCAGCATCATCATCATGATGACGGGCTACAGTCTTCAGGAGGTGTCGGTCCGGGCCAAAGCCTTGGGGATTAACTATGTGCTGTCCAAACCGATTCAGGGGCCAAAACTGCTGGAAACGGTGCTTGCGGCGATCGGCCAGTCCTGCGCCATTGATCCCGCTGCGTCCGCTGCCTCTGCCCCCTCCGTCCCCCCCGTGCCGATCGCCCCGCTGCTGCACCGGGATGCCACCTCAGCGTCACGGGTGAACCTAGTGCCCCAAGGCTTTAAACCCATTTTGCTGGTGGAAGATAATCCCATTAATCAAGAGCTAACCCTAGCCCTGTTGGAGCAAATGAACTTGGGGGCGGATGTGGCCAATGATGGTGCCCAAGCCCTCCAAAAACTGCGGCAGAATCGCTATGATTTGGTGTTGATGGATTGCCAAATGCCGGTGATGGATGGCTTTGAGGCGACCATCCAAATTCGTCAAGATCTCCGCTGGCAGAATTTACCGATCGTGGCCCTCACGGCCAATGTGCTCCGGGGCGATCGGGAGCGGTGCTTGGCGGTGGGGATGAATGACTATTTGCCCAAGCCGATCGATCACCAACGGTTCCAGGCGATTTTGCGGCGCTGGCTACCCCAACTGGAGGATCCAACGGCAGATCAAGCGGCAACCGTTACCATTACGCCCGTTTACTCCCGGAGTGAAGACCCTAGCTCCGCTGCCCCTCCTATTCTCCAACCCAGCCCTAGCGCGGCTGCCAGTGCAACGCCCCCAACCCGATCGCCCCAAGAACCGCAGCCCTCCCCCAGTCACGCACCAGATCCAGAACCAAATCCAGCAGCGGGGCCGGAATCCTCCTTGCCTCGATCGGCCCCGCCAAGTACCGCCCCAACATCCCCAGCAGCGGCCCTCACTTCCGATCTGACCATCAACCCCGATGCAGCCCCCGATGCAACACCCGATGCAGCCCCCGATGCAGCCTCCGATGCAGCCCCAACTGCCAGCAACCTGACTGCGGACACAACACCGACCCCGATCGTCCCCAACCCACCCACCACAACCCCCAACCCCGCCCCGCCCAAACCATCCCGTGACGAGGAGCTGGAGACCAGTCCTAACGGTGACACAGAGTTTCAGGAACTGACACGGGCAAATCTCACCCTAGCCCTGGAACAACTCGGCTATAACCGGGCCTTGTACCGGAAATTGCTCTATCGCTTCCTCGATCGCTATCTCAGCTTTACAGAGAGCTTCCAGCACTACCAAGCCGACATCGATAAAGATCCCCTCGGTCCCACCCGATTCGCCCATACCCTCAAGGGCAACGCCGCCACCCTAGGCTTTGAGACGCTCCAAGCACGGGCCTACGACCTAGAGCAGATCTGCCGCACCCAGGCGATTCACCTTGCCCACGGCACCGAAATCCCAGAGCAGACGATCGTCCAAGTTCAGGAAGCCCTAGAGGCGGTGACCGTGGAA
>JBMTWK010000377.1:0-4202 GCA_049452395.1 Prochlorothrix sp.
CAAAGCCTCTGAGGCCATCCAGCCCAGGCTGTCCCCCCCAAAGCAGAGAATCAGCAGGCACCACTGGCGGAACTCCCGCCCCTCAAGTCTTTGTTGCCGGAGACCTGCTCTGGTACCCCGTCCAAGGCAACAACAAACTGCGCCAAGCCCCCGATGTCCTCGTTGCCTTCGGAGTCCCCAAGGGCGATCGCGGCTCCTATCAACAATGGAAAGAAAACGGCATCGCCCCCCAAGTCGTCTTTGAGATCCTCTCCCCCGGCAACACCCTCAAAGAAATGCAGCGCAAACAAATTTTCTACGATCGCTACGGAGTCGAAGAATATTACCTCTACGACCCCGATCGAAACGACCTCAGCGGCTGTCTGCGCGGAGAAACCGGCCTCGAAGTCATCGACAGCCTCGAAGATTGGGTCAGCCCCCGCCTCGGCATCCGCTTCCAACCCACCGACACAGACCTGCACCTGCTCCGGCCCGACGGCACCCCTTTCGCCAGCTACGCCGAAGTCTCCCAACAACTCGAACAAGCCCTCGCCACCGTCGCCACCGCCCAGCACCAAGCCGAACAAGCACGAGAGCAGGCTGAGCAGGAACGCATCCGGGCTGAACAAGAACGCGATCGCGCTGAACAAGCACGCATCCAGGCCGAACAAGAACGCGATCGCGCCGATCGGCTAGCCCAACGCCTCCGGGAACTGGGACTCGATCCCGACCAACCCTAGGCCCAGGGATACGGGTGCATCTCGCTTTTGCAAAAGGACAGCCGAGACAGCTATTCCACAGCAGAGAATCTTGTGGGAGGAGCCTCACTGGCCCGTCCACAGTGGGATGCTCCGGATACCGCCGATCGGGCACCGCCCAACCTTGGGGGAGTCACCCGCCACAGTTCAACTGCCCCCTCATCAACGGGAGTTCACAAGCGAGATGCACCCATTCCAACCCTTTCCTAAAACCTTAAAGAAACCGGATCAAAATCTAAAGCAATCTTGAAATTATCAATTTTTCCAAAGAAATATAAGGTTTCCCCAACTCCTGTTTTATCCTGAACCTTACGCTAATTTTCTACGCTGAAACTGAAGGATATCATCCTATGGGAAAACCCACCGGATTCATGGAATATGTGCGGGAAACCGCCGTCGATCGCCTACCGGGAGAGCGCATCCGTAATTGGGATGAGTTCCATCTGCCCATGGCCGAGGAGAAGCTCCAAACCCAGGGAGCGCGGTGCATGGACTGTGGGACTCCCTTTTGCCACACCGGCACCCTGCTCAGCAACATGGCCAGCGGCTGCCCCATCAACAACCTCATCCCCGAATGGAATGATCTCGTCTACCGAGGTCGCTGGGAAGAAGCCCTCGATCGGCTCCACAAAACCAACAACTTCCCCGAATTTACCGGTCGCGTTTGCCCCGCCCCCTGCGAAGGAGCCTGCGTTCTCGGCATCAACGCCCCCCCCGTCACCATCAAAACCCTCGAACACGCCATCATTGACAAAGGCTGGGAATCCGGCTGGGTCGTCCCCCAGCCCCCCACCAAGCGCACCGGCAAAACCGTCGCCGTTGTCGGATCCGGCCCTGCGGGCCTCAGCGCCGCCGCCCAACTCAACAAAGCCGGTCACACCGTCACCGTTTTTGAGCGGGAAGATCGCCCCGGTGGTCTCCTCATGTACGGTATTCCTAACATGAAGCTCGACAAAAAAGAGGTCGTTCAGCGACGGTTAGATCTGCTGGAAAAAGAAGGCGTAAAATTTGTTTGCAACACAGAAATTGGCAAAGATATTACCGCCGAAGACCTAATCAAAGACTTTGACGCTGTGGTGCTTTGCACCGGGGCCACCAAGCCCCGCGATCTACCGATCGAAGGCCGCAGCCTCAAAGGCATCCACTTTGCCATGGAATTCCTCACCGAAAACACCCGATCGGTCCTCGACGGCAACCCCAGCCCCGGCTTTATCTCCGCCACCGACAAAAACGTCGTCATCATTGGCGGCGGCGACACCGGCACCGACTGCGTAGGCACCTCCATCCGCCACGGTTGCACCAGCGTCACCCAGTTGGAAATCATGCCCCGCCCCCCGATCGAACGCGCCGCCAACAACCCCTGGCCCGAATACCCCAAAATCTACCGCCTCGACTACGGCCAAGAAGAAGCCGTCGCCAAATTCGGCAACGACCCCCGCGTCTACACCACCACCGCCACCCACTTTGAAGGCGATGACCAAGGCCACGTCAAAGCCGTCCACACCGTCGAAGTCCAGTGGGAAAAAGACGCACAGGGCCGCTTCATCCCCCAACACATCCCCGGCACCGAAAAAGTCGTCCCCGCCGAGCTAGTGCTGCTGGCCATGGGCTTTTTAGGGCCAGAACAGCCCCTTTTAGAGGCCCTGGGCCTAGAGCGGGATGCCCGCAGCAACGTCAAGGCCGAGTACCACCACTACGCCACCAGCCTACCGGGGGTCTTTGCCGCTGGGGACTGCCGTCGGGGCCAGAGCCTAGTCGTCTGGGCCATTAATGAAGGCCGCGAAGCCGCCCGCGAGTGCGATCGCTACCTCATGGGCCACACCGACCTCCCCTAACCCCAAACCGCGCCCAATCGCCGTAATTACGACCTCACCGCAAACCGGGGATACCTCGCCCACAGCCTGGACTCCCCGGTTTTGTCGTGATCTGGCCCAGACCCAACCAGCATCTCACAACAGCAGTCAAGGCGTAAAAAGTAGCAAAATAAGGTGGCAAAAAGATGGCAAAACTTCGATAAGACGTTAACCTAGACAGTGAAGTGAGGCATTCTAAAGATATATAAACCCCGATCGGTTTGAGATCGACGTGAGATCAAGGCGTGGGATCAACTTGAGATCAACGGCTTGATGAGATTGCGTAGCGGCAATCCCCCAGGGTTGTTTCAGTCTCACCGGAGCAGGTATCCTATGCGCTCCGATCGAGATAGCTCCGATCGAAACAGACAGGAGCGATTCCCCTACCCAAGCTCTAGGTTTCAAGCCAGATGAGGTTTAGCAATCTCCCAGGAGGTCCATTGCGCCTTAGCGTGCCGATCGGGATTCGCCTTGTGCAAACGTAACTTTTCCCTGACCTATGGTATTTAGTCCAGATTTCTTTGGTTCAGACACTGACACCGATACCGAATCACCGGATGCTAACCCCCTGTTGCAGTATCTACAAAACCAATCCCCAGAGCTTCTCTCCCGTGTCGCCAAGTCTGCCACGCCTGAGGTCAAGGAAATCATTTCCCACAATGTCCAAGGGCTGCTCGGAATGCTCCCCTCTGAAAACTTCAGCGTCCAAGTCGTCACCAACCGCGAAAACCTCGCCGGACTGTTAGCCTCCGCCATGATGACGGGCTACTTTCTGCGGCAAATGGAGCAGCGCAAGGAGCTAGAAGAAAGCATTATGGGCGAAGGGTTTTAGCCCCCTAAGCCGCCCGCTCCAGGTCGAGCTTCGTAAAATGCTTGACCAGCTTAATCAACTGGCTTTCATAGTTATGTTCTTCAGTTTGCATCATTGTGGCGTGGGCAAGGTCAAGCACCCGGTTGAACTTAAGGTGCCACACTAAAGTTTGATGCTGATTGAGCCGATCGAGGAAAGGCTGCCCCAAGCTCGTCCCCATGGCTCGATCGCTCTCACTGGTCACCAACAGCGCCGGAGGCGCATGGCCCTGGGCCGACTGTCCCACCACTGTCTCACCCAACTCCAAAAACAGATCCAAACTGCGGGGATCAAAGCCGTTATAGCAGCACAGGGGAATGGTGCGGCGGGGCGGAATCCAAGAATAGTAACTTTGTTCGCGCTGGGCAAACAGTTCAATGGTCTCGCGGCTATCGGCCCAGTAGGGAGCCAGCAGCAGCAATCGATCGATCTGGCTCGGATAGGTCAAGCCCAGCCATGCCGCCAGAGTTCCCCCCCCGCCAATGCCTCCCAACACTAAATCCCGCCCCAAAACCCTGGAGCGCTTCAGCCAACGCACCGCAAATTCTTGATAGTCCTTGACCGATCGCGGCAAAGGCGGGGGACAGTCCGACGACCAACGCCCCGCAAGGCCATGACCGGGCAACAGTGGCACCAGGACGTTATAGCCACTCTGGAACAAACTATGGGCAAGGCGGGCAAATTGGTACGGCCCCGCCGTAAAGCCATGAAACAATAACACAACCTTCGCCGTTGGCCGATTTTGGAAAAAGAACAGCGATC
>JBMTWK010000378.1:0-4199 GCA_049452395.1 Prochlorothrix sp.
CGCAGTTCAGGAGTACTTAGAGCAGTAATTGGAGTTTATTGGAGTTTATTGAAAGATTTTTTAGAAATTGGATCGCCTAGGTTCCCGGCAGGAATTCAGCCTGGGACACAGCCCTTAGGAAACGGCAGGGACAAAAACAGTGCGGCGAGGCTTATAGGTACGGCCCAAAAACTTGAGGCTGGGGCCAGAATCGCTAACGACCTGTCTGTAAACACCGTGGCTTTCAGTGGTTGCGGGTTCTGAGAGGAGCGCATGGTGCATCGTAGTGCTTGATCCCATAAACTGTATCGATTGAGTGCCCTCAACGATGGTCACTTGCAGGGGATCATGGGTATAGGAGTTGCCACGATAACGTAATTGCATGACAGTCATCCTTAATCACTAAAGTTTACATATTCTCAAGACCGCCGCTTTCGCTGACCCATTACTGGGGTTTAGGAAAGATTCAGAGGCGCTTGATGGGTGCTTGGTCAGCGCTTGGTTTGCGCTTGATTAAGGACAACAAACAGCGAGGGCATCATTCCTGAAACTTGAACAACGTCGAAGTATTTTTTAGATCAGCGTTAGCTCGATCGATGCGCTACCCTGGCTGTAATCACCGTGAGTTTGACCCGCTAACCCACCATTCCCCCATGCCTACCCGACTCTCCCCACAACAACCCCAGCCCCAAACCCACGGGAGCCTCTCGCTGTGGCGGTGCTTCCTGGCAAACTCTCTCGCTCCCTTCAGCCAGGGGAAAACGGGGCCAAGGTTAGAGGTCGCCGCCAACAGAAGCCAAGGGGGGAGGCAGAGCTTGGGCTGGGTTGCGCGGCTGGGGTTGAGTGTAGCGGTGCTGGGGGGGGTGGTCGCTCCGGCAGTGGGTCAGGAGGGCAGCCGCCTGGGGTCGATCGCCCCCGGATTAACCGATCTAACCGTAACGACTCCAGCCGTAACGGCTCCGGCATTAATCGCCCAAAGTCGGGTTACCCCAGCGGAACAGCAGCGCTTCACAGAACCGGGCGATCGGAATCCCGAATTTCTTTTGAACCCTGACGACCCCCTCAACCCCGTCACCACGGACCCGCTCTTTCCCGCCATCCTCCAAAGTCGCCCCTTTTCCCCCCTAGAGCGCCAAGCCTTCCAAACCCAATTAGAAGCCCTCGACACCCAGGCCCAAGCGGCCTATGAAGAAGGCGAGAGCCTCACGGCCTTTACGCTCTGGTTCCGGCTGCTGCGACTCCAGCCCTTTTTAGAGGATCCCCTGGAAGAAGTCACAACCCTGGGGCGGGTGGGGGAACTGGCCTGGGAACAGGGACAGTCGGCCTGGGTGGTGACCATTACAGATCGGCTGGTTGCCCTGGAAACAGAACTGCTGGCCCCTGGGCCGTCGGCGATCGATCCAAACCTCAGAACCAATCCCGATCTCACTGCCGACCCCAGCCTCGATCGCAATCCTAGTCTCGACCCCGATCGCAGCCTTCTCCAACTCGCCTTTGCTCGGTCCTATGGCCAAGTGCGGGCACTGCCCCAAGCGATCGCCCTGACCCAGCAATTGCTCAGTACCGCCCGCGATCGCCAAGATTTAACCGCCCAAGTCTTAACCCTGGCCCAACTCAGCCAACTCCAAGCCGGTTCCCTGGACTATATCGCCGCCGCCCAAACCACAGCCGAGTTACTGGACCTTGTTCAAGCCAACCCCAGCCTAGACCTGCGCCCCCTGCGCCTCTGGCGCACCCCCCGCCCGCGCACTGGCCCCGCCGCCACAGCACCCCCCCCTCGCCTCAATCGGGCCAAGGTCCGGCTCCAGGAAGAACAGCGACTATGGGAAGACCGGGCCGTATTTTGGGACTTAGCCCAAGACTGGAGCATCGCCCTAGAAGCACAGCGGGATTTAGCTGTGTTTTACAGCCGTGCAGCGGTTACTGAGCCGGATTTAGCCCTAAAAGCACCGGAAAGCCTGGTTAAACAGGCCCAGTATCAAGCTTTATTGGGGGATCGCGATGGGGCGATCGCCACCTACCGCCAAGCCTATAGCCAAGCCCAAACCCTGAAGCTGTATGAAGTGGCGCGGGAAATTCTCCAAGATTTAATCAGCCTCTACCGGGTAGAGGAAAACCTAGACCAAGTGCTGGCCCTGTACCGGACCCTGCTGAAGACCCACCAAGTCGCCGATGATGCCTATGGTATGGTGGCAACCTATCAAGAGTTGGGGCTGTTTTACCGGGACTATGCCAGCGCAGACGCGGCCCTAGAGGTGCTACGGCGAGCCTTGGGGATTGCGGAGCGGATTGACTTCCGGGTTGAGGAGATTAAGACCCAAATTGAAGTCATCGAAACGCCGTTGGAGGAGCAGTTGTTGGCCGCCCGATCGCAGGTGGAGACCGGCGATATTGCCGGGGCGATCGCGGCCTATGACCATATCTATGAATTAGCCCAGTTTTTCCAGCGGCGCGATCTTCAACAACAGGTTCTCTGGGATCGCCTGACCCTCTATCAAGACGCAATCCAGCAGGATCCGGCGATCGTCGGTCTCATTCTCCAAACCATCAACCGCGAAGAGTCCTCAACCCCAGAAGCCCCACCGACCTCAGAAGATCGCCCAACCTTAGCCGACCTCACCCTCGCCACCTATGGCCAACTGTTGACGCTCTACCAGCAAGAACAGGATCGCCCCGGCTTGCTGGAAACCTACCGTCAGCTAGGCAACTTTTACCTCCAAAATCCCGACCTAGAGCAGTCTCGCTCCCTCGCCCGCAGCAATTTCCAGCAGGCCCTAGCCCTAGTCGAGCAGTTGCTCTATTTCAGCCCCAACCCCCCAGAAGATCCCCTAGCCTTGGCGGAACAGTTGCAAGGCTTCCGGGACCAAATTCGGGCGATCGATCGCAGCCTCAAGCAAGAGCCAGAACTGACCGAACAGGAAAAACAGGAAGCCCTAGAAACCACCGCACAGGCACAATAAAGGCTGCTATCCAGCCAGATCGGACCCGATACCGTTATCATATAAAGTTGCGGAGAAGGAGGCGAGGCGGCTGCGGGTTTAGCGGCTTTGCTGGCTGAATTCGAGGAAAGTCCGGGCTTCCGAAAGACCAAACTTGCTGGGTAACGCCCAGTGCGCGTGAGCGTGAGGATAGTGCCACAGAAACATACCGCCGATGGGGCTACGGCCCACAGGTAAGGGTGCAAGGGTGCGGTAAGAGCGCACCAGCAGTATCGAGAGGTACTGGCTCGGTAAACCCCGGTGGGAAGCAAGGTCGGAGGGACAAGGGTTGGTCTTTTTCCTGTCCCGTACAGGCTTGGCCTTCGGGCTGAGGCTGCGGTGTACCGCTAGAGGTGTCAGGTAACTGGCATTCGAGATAGATAGCTGCCCCCTGGTGTAGAAATTCTTCGGAAAATCTAGATTAGGGAACAGAACCCGGCTTACGTCCTGCTTCTCCGTTTTAATTGACCATCTGGTAACCTATGGCCCGTCGATCGCCGCGTCCGTCCTTAAAAAATCCAGAGTTTGAACAGGCGCTAGACAGCCTCAGCGAGAAACTGACGGGGCTACGGCAACGCTATAGCGACATTTGTGCGGATCAAGCCCGCCTGGAAGCTCTCAGCCAAGAAATTCAGCAACATCAGCGCAATACTCAGCTAGACAACCATCTAGAAACCCAGCCAGAAACCCAGCAAACCGTTGATCCAGAACTCACCGCAACCCTAGAGGAGCTTCAACGGGAGTTCAACGAACTTGAAACGCAATTTGAAGCCCAATTTATGTCTTGGGATGGCATTGGCACGCTGTTTTGGCAAATTGTCCGGTTTGGGGGGCTGGGATTAGTGCTGGGCTGGGGGTTGAGATCCTGGGTTGCCGGAGCTTAGAGAATGTTGATAAACCGAAGAGAATTCCCCCGAACGGGAGCATCCCAACTTTAGCGATTTCACCGACAGGGTAGGGGCAAACCCCCCGTGGTTGCCCTGGTTTTGGGCTAAAGAGGGTCGGCATGGGGGCACGACCCCTACCGAGATATTTTCCAAAGTGGGATACACCCCCCCTAACCCCCCTTAGCAAGGAGGGAAATCGAGATGTCCTCCCCCTTCACAAGGGGAACCGAGGGGGATGCTTCGGAGGTCTCTGCCACTCAGCGCAAGTTTCCAAATATCTTCTTAGCCTTAACCGATACCCTAAAATTCGCGATGCCCTAAAGTTGGCGATGCCCTAAAATTCGCGATGCCCTAA
>JBMTWK010000379.1:0-4168 GCA_049452395.1 Prochlorothrix sp.
CAGACCCTGGGGGGGGGACGATCGATCGCCTGGGGCAAGTCCGTTAAAAGCCCATGACCTTGGCTAACTGCTCAAGATTCGCGGATAACCCTGTATGGACCTGGTTACCGCTGTGTTTAATGGCCACATCGGGATCTTTCAGGCCATTACCCGTCAGCACACACACCACCGTTGCCCCACTTGGCACCTGGTCCGCACACTGAAGCAGCCCCGCCACAGAAGCCGCGCTGGCAGGTTCACAGAAAACCCCTTCCTCAGCCGCTAGAATCCGGTACGCCTCCAAAATTTCCTCATCGGTCACCGCCCGGAACGTCCCTTCACTCTCCGCCGCTGCGGCCACTGCCCGATCCCAACTGGCGGGATTGCCAATGCGAATCGCGGTCGCGAGGGTTTCTGGATGCGCCACAGGGGCACCGTTGACGATGGGAGCGGCCCCCGCTGCCTGGAAGCCCATCATTTGGGGCAACTTGCGGCAACGACCCGCCTGATGATACTGGGTAAAGCCCATCCAATAGGCCGTAATATTGCCCGCATTGCCCACCGGGATACAGAGCCAATCCGGCGCATCCCCTAGGGCATCCACCACCTCAAAGGCTCCCGTTTTTTGGCCTTCTAAGCGGTAGGGATTGACGGAGTTGACCAATGTAATGGGGTAGCGATCGGCCATCTGCCGGACCATCTGGAGGGCTTCATCAAAATTGCCCTCGATCGCCAACACTTCAGCACCATACAACAGCGCTTGGGCCAGCTTCCCCAAGGCCACGTAGCCATCGGGAATCACCACAAAAGCCCGCAGTCCACCCCGCCGCGCATAGGCCGCCGCCGCTGCCGACGTATTGCCCGTACTGGCACAAATCACCGCCTTTGCCCCGGCTTCCTTGGCCTTAGAAATCGCCAACGTCATGCCCCGGTCCTTAAAGCTACCCGTTGGGTTCAGGCCATCGTATTTCACAAACACCTTCACCTCCCGTCCAATCCGAGCGGCCAAACTCGGCGCAGGGATGAGGGGGGTATTACCTTCCTGAAGCGTGACCACAGGTGTCGCGGAGGTCACAGGCAAAAAGTCTCGATAGGTCTCAATCAGCCCAGGCCAAGCTGGTGCAAATCCAGGGGCTGGGGCTGGGGCAGCAGTCGAGGAGGCAGAGGGATGGGAAGAAAGTGTCGCGGTCACAGATTTTGTGTATGCCTTGCTCAAATAAAGAAGATGGGGGACACCAGGGCTAACAAAGCCACAGACAGGAAGGGGAAGAGTGTGGAGTCTTCAAAGGGGTGCCAGCGGGGTTATGGCTGCCCCATGGCGATCGCCCCAGAGCCAGGGCTGGGCGATGGCAAAAATGGTTCACGACCCCAGTTCCGGACTGCACAGAAGATAACTCGACCTGCCCTTCTTAAGGTTAGATCGTTGTTTCCGGTTCAGGCAAGAGGGTCTTAACCGGCGATCGGCTTGCCGTGTGTCAGTTGGCCGGAGTGGAATGGGGGGCTAGGGGAATGGGTATAAAACGGTGGCCGATCGGGCTGTAAGTATTGATTTATAAGGACTTTTGGCTTCTGGATGATAGCTAAAAAAGCCATTGAATCTGCCAAAAAAGCAGGAAATCAGAGTTCCCCAGCCCTAGCAAATCTGTGCCAGTTCCTAAAGAGGTCATTGCCCTAGGGAAGTTGGGAAAATCTTCGTGAAAATAAAGCCATGAACAACAGGGCAACGAACCTAACCCTTCAAACCGGTCGCAAGACCCTAAAACTTAAGGATTACGGTTCCTCACCGCCCCACAGTCTTGATTTACCTCAGAAACCCTAAGGAGTCCGTTATGAAACGCTTTACCACCACCCTCGCCGCTTCCGTTCTGACCGTTCTGTCTGCTGCTGCTATTGTGGGTTCCGCCCGCCCCGCCGCCGCCAACCCCGAAGGCTTAGATGGACACTATCTGGGGGGTGGCCTCTCCATCGGCACCACCTCCGGTGGCCAATCCAATGACGAGCGGACCCTTAGCGGTAATGTTCAAAGCCGCTTTGATATTCCCAACGCCCCCGTTTCTCTGCGCGGTTCAGTGCTATTCACCGACGAAAACGCCACCTTTGTCCCGATGGTGTCCTACGACTTGGCTGTGACCGATAGCACCAACCTGTATGCCGGTGGTGGCGGTTCCTTTGTCCTCAGCAATGACAGCACCACTCCCCTCGGCAACCGCGATGCCTTTGCGCTGACCGCTGGAGTGGAATCAGGCTTGACCGATCGACTGGCGGTTTACGGCGATGTGAAACTGGGGATCAATGCCTACGAAAAAAGCTGGGCTGACGCGCTTAGTGTCCAAATGGGCGCTGCCTATCGCTTCTAGGATTGAGATGTTATCGCCAAGGTGGAGGGGGGTGCCCACACTCCCCCTTCCCTTACCTTTGGCTCCTGATGTTAATTTGGCTCCTGATGTTAACTGCTCCAGCAGGGTGCCTAGCCCCAGCCCAGTAAACCGCTAGGGTCAGGCTTTAAAGGGAATAGGGATAGACCGGCAGCGTGAAGTGAAAACAGCTACCACCCCCGACCCCCGAAGTGACCCAAATTTGGCCGTAATGCGATTGAATAATGCGCTGACACACCGAGAGACCAATGCCGTAACCATCCGCAGCCTCGTCCCGCTTCAGCCGAAAAGAGGCTTCAAAAATCTGGTCCTTTTTCTCTTCAGGAATTCCCGGCCCTGTGTCACAGATGCTCACCTGGACCTTTTGACTGGTGCGGTGCAGCATCGAAATCCGAATTGTGCCGCCCCTGGGGGTGTACTTAATGGCATTGTCCAGCAAATTGACAAAAACCTGCCGAATGCGCTCCCGATCGGCATAAATAAACGGTAAATCGGACGGAAGGTCCGTTTCCAATTGCTGATCCTTGGTACTAATTTGCTCCCGAAGTTGTTGAACCACTTCATGGCACAGGGGCTGGAGTTGCAGTTTATGGGGCTGAGTCACCAGGGACTGGTTACTATTGCGCGAAGTTTGCAGAATCTCCGTCACCATGCGATCGATCTCCCGCAACTGCGTCCGGGCCTGCTTCAACATTTGCTGCGTCACCTGGGGAGACAGACAAGCCTTGCGCTTCTCGTCGGGACTAAAACTAATGGCCACCGTATCAATGGCCAATAATGCAGCGGTGAGGGGATTCCGCAGGTCATGGGCCAACATGGCTAAAATTCTATCTTTAAAGCGCAGTTGAGCCTCTAAATCGAGCTTATCCTGCTTCAGACGAAAGATTTCATCCGCAAGCCGCAGTAACTCCGCCGAGGAATGGATCGAAGACGCATCCTCCGCCAAGGACAGAACTGGACCCTGGAGTAGACTTTGGGATTCTTCCTCTAGGATTTGTTGCCACCGGGGCCACCAGTTTTCAATTTGAGCCGCGAGATTCGTGCCTGCCAAGATTTGCTGGGGAGTCGGATAAAGGCGAATCAGGGCTGGAGTGGCAATTAACTTGAAGTGCTCGGTCAGGTGCGGCTGTTCCGTAACGTTAATGACTTCTAGCTTGAAGGGATAGGGATAGCTGAGGGTTTCCAGCATCTGTCGCACTTCTAGCAGTTGCTCTTGGGAACTGGAACGATTGTCCACAAAGAGCAGTAGTTGAAGCTGGTGGGAAGAAGATCCCGACGGCGGGGCGCTATTGGATGCCTCCATATCATCTCTCATTGCAACGTGACATACTCCTGACACCGATGCAAGTATACGGTGCAGGCTTCTCCCACGGCACGAGTACTACCTCTGATTAGCCGATTCGAGCGGTTTAGAGTGACGAAAAGGCCCAGCGCCACTTTCAAGTCTGTTCTCCCCACGAAAGGCTTGCTCTGTTCTTGAACTAAACTTGCTATTGCAACCTTGGAAACGGGGGACTTGCGGCAATGCCGACGGGTCGGTCAACTCCAGTTGTCGGTCAAAAGCGAACCGGATCAAGGAAATGTCCTTGCACGCCTGCTCTCGATTGTACAACGTTTTGATTGGCTCCGTTCTAGACCCCTGGGCCGTTGCCTCCCGCTCCCGTTAGCCTTGGCTTGCCCCCTGCGGTCAGGAATTGCCGCGAACGGTTCCGCCCTTGTCTAGCCTAGCATTCCCTTTTACTTTCCTGGGCTGAAACTTCGCTGGAGGTGGGCTGTTAGGGGACTCAAGTTAGCTGCTATCCTTTGGTTACCCT
>JBMTWK010000380.1:0-4152 GCA_049452395.1 Prochlorothrix sp.
CAGAGGCCACAAATCTTGAACCCCGGCCCTAAATTCTGCCCCAGTATTTGCCCCAGTATTTGCCCTAGCAACAGAGGCCACAAATCTTGAACCCCGGCCCTAAATTCCGCTAAATTCGCAAACCTGGCCAAGCCTTCGGGAATCCCACAAACCCAGAGCCGGAGCGCCTTTGAGGCTTGCCCCCCCTCACCGAGAGACCCTCTAATTCTGGGGCTGCTCAATCAAATCGCGGGCTTACGCGCTGGGATGCGGAATCCCTCAGCCGTCACCTGTAGAACTCCTTAACAACAGTAACCCCACTCGGTCAAACCTTAGTTCTTAACCGGTGGGTCTACTCCAGGGTTCTGAACCCTGCACCCCTGCCCAGCCCGTTGCGGCACTCGACTCTATTTCCCCGGCGGTTATAATTTCTGCACAAGAGACATACCCCAAGGGTTAGAAGCTGTCTGAAGGAACAACAGTTTGGGAGGAACTCTTCATAGCCCATCCTGTGTGCTAATCCTTGTTTTAAAGAACTGACGCTGCTTCTGGATGTTATCCACTTAATCTACTTGCTATGTTTTCCAGGAACTGGGCCAATGGCTAATCCCCTGCATATTCCCTCTCCCGATCATAATCAGGCTACTGCTGAACTTCTGCACCTGCTTCTCTGTCCCCCGGATGCCTACCCCTGGGACCCTCAGGATCCAGACACCGAAGACTACTATGCTGCCCTAGAAGCCGAGCTGCCTGAGGACTTTACCGCAGATAGTCGCGCTAATTTTTGGACGCTGCTGGATGCGCAATGGCAGCACCTCGACCAACAGCGCCAAGCTTCGCCCGCTGAAGCGCTTTTGCAACAATTTCAGTCCTTTCCCCGGCAATTGCTGGCGGACATTGCGGCTCGGGCTACAACGCTAGCCCAGGATTGGGGCGCGGAGTCCCAAGCGGCTACCACAACCTTGGCCGATCATCTGGTCCAGTGTGTCCAGCACGCCTTTCCCCAGTGGTCAACGGATGACCTCTATGTTTTGGCCCGCCCCTATGCCTATGCGATGCGGAGTACCCAAGCTGCCCCGACTCCGATCGGTGAATGGGAGCAGTTGTCAGAACTGGAGCAGGTTCGCCTGAGTCTGGCTGTTGCGAAGGCCGCCTTGGAACAGCAACAGGGGCAATAGCGCCACTGCCAAGCTTCGGCAATAGTTTGGCCATATTTCAGCAAAGAATCAGCAAAAGCCTAGCAAAATCGCATCTACCCTAGAAATACCCCAGTTTTCATGAGAAGACTGGGGCTTTTTATGTTGGGGTGGCCCGTTTTCTAGTCGGGGTGGCTGACGTAGGCAATTTCCGTTACCTCTCCTGGGATTTCACCGGCTTGGACCTGAAGCCCAACGCCCCCGGCCTTGGTGCGAATATAGCCCAGCCCGATCGCCCCGGTCTCCGTGGGCAAAACGCTGGTGACTTTACCGACCCGATCGTCCCCCTGGGTCAGCACCGTTCCCGGCTCCGGCTGTCCGGCAAAGCGCAAGCCCCAGAGCCGCTGTTTCACGCCCTTGTAGGTATTCAGGCGGGCGATCGTCTCTTGGCCGATATAGCAGCCCTTGTCAAAGGATAGGGTTTGCCACAGTCCCGCCTCTAGGGGGTTGTAGTCTTCGGTGAGTTCTTGGTCGGGCTGGGGTCGTCCGGTTTGGATGCGCAGGGTTTCCCAGTCCTGGGTGCCGAGGGGGAGGGCCGGTTGGGGTGCGTCCTGGGTGAGGGCTTGCCAAACAGCGGTGGCATCGGCGGGATTCATCAGCAGGGTATAACCGGGCAGACCCAGGCCGCTGCCCTGGGCCAGCAGGAGGTCATCGCTGAGGTCGCAGCCGTTGAGGGTGATGGGGTGGTGTTGGTGGGGGGTGCTGGGCCGATCGGTCACGCCGAGGGTTTCTAAAACGGCATCGCTGGCGGCTCCCACCAGGCTAAAGCAACAAAAATCCCGCAGTTTAAGTTGGACTTTATCAAAGGGGAAGATATAGCGATCGAGCCAGTCATAGAGCTGCTGGCCCCGGTTGGGGGAGACGAGGACCAGCACGCGATCGGCCAAAACATAGGCCGTTGCTAAATCCAACGTTCGCGCCGTTGAGGTCACAAAAACGGTTTCGCAGCCCTGGCCCGGTTGCAGTCCCTGGAAGGCGTTGGTGCTTTGGTTGTGGAGAAACCGCAGGCGATCGGCCCCGGACAGATCGAGTACCCTCCAATGGCTGCGATCGAGGAGGCCACAGCCCGTGGGTTGGTGGATGTGGTGCAGCGAGTCTGGGCCAAAGATGAGCGGGGGGTTGGAGGGGGTGGAGTCTGGGGAGGTGGGAGCAGAAAAGGTTGCGCCTTGGTGGGTTTGGAGGGCGCGGAGGGATTGCAGAGCCATGGTTAAGGGGGAAAAATTGCGCGAAATCTGGGGATATTTATGAATAGTGTATTGCGAAATCTGTGGAAGTTTTAAGAACCATAAATTATCTGCACATCTTGACAAAAGAGGGGGGACATTAGAAATAGCTCAACAGGAATTGTTCAACTTTCCAGGCTTGGGCACATCGCACTTTGGAACCTACAGGTAACCGCGCCACAAGCTCCCCTGTAGGACGAGCCTCTCGCTCGTTGCGCCTCGTCAAAGTGAGATGGTCCACCCCGGCTTTACCCCTTTGGAGGCTTTTCATCATGCAACGTGTGACCTTGGCAAATCTGGCCGATTTGTACACAACTGCCTCTGTTAGCGGCCATCTTTGCTATACCGATTTTCAAGGCATTCAACAGGCGCTTCAGTCTCCCCAGACCCAAGGCGAAGAGCGCCGCTGTCTTCAGCGTCTCGTCTATGCGGTGCGTCGTGGCCATGTGCAGTTAACGGCCTAGGGTCTAGGCTGGGGGGAGCCTCCCAGGGCAACCACGGGGGGTTTGCCCCTACCGGCCAAATCAGGTCAACCACGGGGGGTTTGCCCCTACCGACTAAAAACTAGGGCAACCACGGGGGGTTTGCCCCTACCGCATCGGTTAACCCGTCACAGTGGGATGGACCGAGTTTGGAGACTGGGGTTGCAACCATCTTTGGCCCTTGAATCTTTGGCCCCTGAATCTTTGGCCCCTGAATTCGTTACCTTAAGGGGAAATTCACCCTGTCACGCGACTTCCCCTGTGTTTTATCGATCGCTCTTGTCCTTTGTCAGCATTGTTGCCCTAGGGGTCTGGCCCTTAGCCTATGGGTCTGCTGCGTCTGCCCTGGAAGCGCTCCCCCCCGCCGATCGCGTTGCCCTAGAAGCGGACCGATCGGCCCCCGCTGCCCCGCTCCCCAGTTCCCCTCCTTCCCCAGCCCCTGACCTAGCTGCCGACTCGCCCCGATCGGCCTTTGACCCGGAGGCCGTTTTAGCAGACCTGACCCAGGCCCAGGTGGTGTATTTGGGCGAAGTCCACGATCGCCAAGCCGATCACGACGGCCAACTGGAGATTATTCGCGCTTTGTGGGCAGACAATCCCAAGCTGGCGATCGGGATGGAGATGTTTCAGCGGCCTTTTCAGGGGGCGATCGATCGCTACCTAGGCGGAGAACTTGACGAAACGGAACTGCAAGCCCAAACGGACTATGCCCAACGCTGGGGCTTTGACTGGGAGCTATATGCCCCGTTTTTGCGCTTTGCCCAAACCCAGAACTTGCCGGTGCTGGCCTTGAATACCCCTACGGAGCTAACCCGAAAAGTTGCCCAACAGGGGCTAGCCAGCCTAACGGAAGCGGATCAGCGCTATGTGCCCGCTCCGGAAGACATCGACATGAGTAATCCCGACTATCGCGCCTTTTTAGCGGGGGTATTCTATAGCCATGCCCACGGCCATGCCCAGCCGGATCCAGGCTCGACTTCTGGCGATCCAGGGGCAGACCCAGGGACGGACCCAGGGCAGGAAACGGGCTTCGATCGCTTTGTGGCGGCCCAAGTGCTGTGGGATGAAACCATGGCGGCGGCGATCGCCGACTTTCTCCAAGCCAACCCCGATTACCGGGTGGTGGTTCTCACCGGGCAGGGCCATGTGATCTATGGCTACGGCATTCCCAACCGGGTCCAGCGGCGCTTGGGGGCGGACTTGGTGCAACGCACGGTGCTGATCAATCCCGGTGAAGGATTGGAGAGTGGGGGACCGGGGGCGATCGCCGAT
>JBMTWK010000381.1:0-4115 GCA_049452395.1 Prochlorothrix sp.
CTACGATGAAGTCGATACAGAGTTTGATGAGGAGTTTAGCGATGCCTTTGATCTAGGAGATGAGGAAGTTGAAGGGGCCCCGCAAACGCTGGAAAGCACTCAATCGGTGCTTCAGAACTTGAAAGCCGTCGCTAATATTCAACCCGCGATCGTTTATGTCAGCTTTGCCCCCTCTGTCATCGAAGCTGCAGCATCAGGGGCAGTTCAGACGGAGGTAGAGCGGCAACCTACAGACAACCTGGAAATCATTCTGGTTACGAGTGAGGGAGAGCCCTTGCGTAAGGTGTTGCGGGGAGTCACCCGTGCCCAAGTGATGGGAGTCAGTAATCTGTTGCGGCAAACCGTGGGAACCCCAGAAGGACTCAATAGCGATCGGTACTTAGTGCCGGCCAGTCGGCTCTACGAATGGCTCATTGGCAGCATTGAAACGGAATTAGAGGCTCAAGGTATTGACAACCTGTTGTTCTCCCTACCCGCAGGACTCCGATCGCTCCCCCTCGCAGCATTGTATGACGGTCAGCAATTTTTGGTCGAAAAATACAGTCTAGGACTGACCCCCAGCGTCAGACTCACGGATTTACGCTATACCCCCCTCCAAGATGCCCATTTGGTCGCTCTCGGCTCCGAACAATTTACGGATCAAGCGGCTTTACCGGCGGTTCCCATTGAAATCAAGACCATTACGGAACAAATTTGGCCGGGGGATGCCATTCTCAATGAGAACTTCACCCTCGATAATCTCCTTCAAACCCGTGAATCCGGGAGTTACAGCATTATTCACCTAGCGACCCATGCGGATTTTGAAGCTAATGATTTAGGGCAATCCTATATCCAACTTTGGGATTCCCGGCTCCGATTTAATCAACTGCGCGATCTGCAATTTAGTCAGGGGGCACCGGTAGAGCTTTTAGTGTTGAGTGCCTGCCGGACAGCCCTAGGCAATGATCAAGCGGAACTCGGTTTTGCGGGCTTGGCGGTGCAAGCCGGGGTGAAAACCTCTTTGGCCAGCCTTTGGTATGTTAGTGATGAGGGTACTCTGGGGCTGATGACGGAATTTTATCGACAACTGCGAGACAGTACGGTGAAGACTAAAGCCCAGGCCCTGCGCCAAGCTCAACTTGCCATGATTCAGGGCAACATTACCGTAGCCTCTGGTGAATTGCGCGGCCCCAGTTTTCGAGGAGGGTTAGCTTTACCCAGTCAGATTGCCGATCGTGAAACCCCTAATCTAAGTCATCCTTACTATTGGTCCGCCTTTACCTTAGTGGGCAATCCTTGGTAGGACAGTTGGCAAAAGTGTCACAGCCTGAAGGTAAATTTACTCAGGGACACCTAAACTGAGGGAGTGTGAGGAGTGAAAGTTCGAGCGAAGAAGCCTTTGGGGTCGAAACATGGAAAGACCTCAAGGGCTTTTCTTCTGTTTATTTTTCTTTTGCCGTTCGCTACAGGGCTTTCCACTGAAGTTTCAGGGCATTTCAGAGTGCGGCACTTTTGCGCCTTAAGATCTGCCTTAATGTGGTAGCCCGCTACAGCGAATCCTAGAGGGCTAAAACTGCTGTGTGGCTTGGGCCGGAGGGCGTAACCACACAACCTATTGAGGACGGCCTTTGCTGGATTAAATGATTAGACTTAGCGTTGGCGAGACGCTAATTTTTCAAAAGCGGCTTGGGTTTCCTGAAGTAACTGAGCACGGGTATCGTCACCAACGCTCTTGGGTGCAATACCGGGGAGTAAATTACGGGCTTGTAAGCTCATGTGGAGTTGCAGATTGGCTACATAATCCGAGAAATCTTCCCGATCAACAGAGTGTTGGGCCAGTTGCGTCGTCACTCGAAACCTCCTAGGGAACTTGTGTAAACATCTAGCAATAAACGTTAGCACGACTCCTCGGCTCTGTGACCTTTTGCAACGAAGCGTAAAGATATTTACAGTTTCTGCTTAGAAGCTGTCATCATTTAGCGCTGAAGTGTTTATACGTCAGTCGTTTCAGCCCCTAGTTATGTTTGCTGGAGCGGGTGCGGTAACCTTGATGTCACAAGGGTCGCAAGGCTTCTAGACCTAATTGATGACCCGCCCTAATACAGGGCTTCAATTTGCCGGGCCACCGTCCAGGCGGAGTAACTTACGCCAGCGGTGCCTTCGCCAGGATGGGTACAATCCCCCACGAGCCACAGTCCCCCCACAGGGGTGCGATTGGCAAAGCCAAAGGGGCCAAAACTGGCCAGGCGTTGGCTCAATCCGCCCACTGCCCCCCGATCGCGGTGGGTAAAGTGGGCAAAGGTGCAGGGGGTAGCGGCTTCCTGATGCACAAGGGTTTCGGGAGAAAGGTCAAAAAAGCGGCCCAAGCGATCGAGGGCGGTCTGGGTATAGCGGGCTTTTAAGGCTTGATACTGGGCGGAATCCGTGGACGCTTGCCACCATTGCCCTAAGTCCGTAAAGGAAGAGGCGATCAGAGTTGCCTGGTCTGCGGGAGCGCGGCCATCCCCTTCTCGGCTGACGGACACAAAGAGGGAGTTATTTTCCGAGATCGGGTCAGGCGCGTTGGCCTGGGGCCGATCGTAATCATATAAAAATTGCAAATGGGGAGGACAGGAGGGGGGCAGGGCCGATCGCTTCACCCCCAGGTAGAGGACAAAGGCCCCCGAGCCCTCCGGTAGCTGCTGCACCCGTTGGGCATAGCCCGCCATGGTGGGGGGCAGGGCTTCTTCGCCGAGTAATTGCACCAGGTTTTGTACCGTCACGTTGGCAACCACCTGATCCGCCGAGACGATCGCCACCGTCCCCGTTTTGCGATCCTGAACCCGCACCCCCGTCACTTGGTTTTGCTGGGTCAAGATCCCCGTAACCGTTTGTCCACAGTGAATAGACCCGCCCCAGCGCTTCACTGCCTCCACTAAACGATCGCTGAGCACCTGCATACTGCCTTCGAGGTGAAATAAGCCCTGGGGAGCCTGAGAAACGGACAGGGCGGTAGCGGCGTAGAGCAAGGCCGTGGCGGAGGCATCGACCTGGGAATAGAGTTTGAGTTGCAAATCCAAAAAAGTGCGGAGACGACGATCGCCCTCTAGCCCATAAGCTTGCAAAGCATCCGTCACCACCCGAAAGGTATGGGGCACTGTGACCAGGGTATCGGGGCGCAGGGCTTGGAACAGTTGCCCCACGTCCCAAAGATTGCGGGGCGGTAAGACCGGATCACGGCTCTGAAACCGCCAACTGGCCTGGAACAGGGTTTGCAGGAGCGCCCAAAACCGCTCACTGCCGGGAAATTGCTCCTGCCGTTCCCGTTGCCACTGGAGGGGATCGCGCCACACGGAGATGGGGTGGGTTTCCCCCGGTAAATAGACTGCACAGGCTGGATCACAGGGCGAAGCGGGGGGAAGATCCGTTTCCAATACCTCAAAAATACGCTGGTGAATGCCCCCCGGCTCCAGCCCCGCCACCTGGGTTGCCCCCACATCAAAGGTAAACCCTTGGCGACGAAAGGTAGAGGCACAGCCCCCTGGAATCCAGGCTTGCTCAAAGACCTGTACGGAATGCCCCTGCCGGGCTAGAAGGGCGGCGGCCGTCAGTCCACCAATGCCAGCCCCAATGATGACGATCGATCGTTTTTGCATTACGTCCTATTTACTGCTCCACCTTTCAGTCTAGCGAGTCATTTCCTGGACGCGGGAGAGGATAAATAAGCTGCCTTCGCCCCCTCGGCCCACTCGGAAATCTTCATCCAGGTAAGTAATTTTGAGAAACGGTTGTCGCCCCGGTGGATTGCGGGCATCAAAGGCTTGTAACGGTTGCTGAAAAGGAAGGTTGAGGCTGAAGGCTTGCTCCAGAAACAGGAAGCGCTTCTGAAAAAACACATCCACCCGTTGATCCGGTTGCCCATCCCCCTCTGAAGGGGCCAGTTTAAATTCCGCCGTGACTTTGACATACCCCGCTAAAATCCCTAAGGCGTGGTAGCAAAAGGCTTGATTGAAAAACGTTGCGGAGGGGACATCAATCACTTGATACACCCCCCCCACCTGAAAGCCCAAGGGTAAACGGGTTAACATCCGAATCTCCCGAGCGCTGGAATACAAGAGTTTCCAGGTGCCCTGCAACAAGTTGGGGCTATAGAGCAA